>LNGC01000039.1 GCA_001587715.1 Candidatus Methanofastidiosum methylothiophilum
ATGGTATCCATATTTGGGAAGACCATTACATCCTAGAGGTGATTGATCCAAAGACCGGTGAAGCCCTTTCTGAGGGTGAAGAAGGAGAGTTAGTTCTTACATCTTTTACTAGGGAAGCTTTGCCTGTTATCAGGTTTAGAACTGGCGACATTGCATCGATTATAGAAGACAAATGTGACTGTGGAATGCCATATAGGAGAATTTCAAGAATTAAAGGGAGAGTAGACGACCTTCTGATTATCAAAGGAGTAAATGTTTATCCCTCAGAGATAGAGCATCTTCTCTGCAATACCCCCGGAATAGGGAACAATTATCAGATTTTTGTTAAAGAAGAAAATGGTTTTCACGATCTTATGGTCCAAGTAGAAGGAAACATTTCTGCTGTTGAAATTAAAAAAAGAATAAAAGAGAATTTTCTTTTCACACCAGAAGTTGAAGTTCTACCAAATGGTAGCATTCCTAGAAATGAAGGAAAAGCAGTTAGAATAATAAAGAATAAGGAGGTGTAAAAATGAAATCAAAAGATATAGCAGTAGTAGGAGTTCTTTTAGCCGTAGGGGCGGTAATCAGATTTATCTCACTTGCAATTCCGGGGCCACTAACTAGCAATTTAGTTATAGCGTTTTACTGTCTTGCAATAATTCTGGTATCACCTACATTTAAAGAAGCCTTGGGAATTGGTATAGTAGCAGGTGCAATCTGTGCATTGATAACACATTCAATTTTTCCACCAGGAAATATAATCAGTGAACCTGTTGGGGCTGTTGTTTGTCTTGCGGTATGGAAGGCTACAAAGAATATGAAAGGCATATCTAAAGTATCCGCAGGAATCACAACGTTAGTTGCAACATTTTTCAGCGGTATGACCTTCATACTTACCGTTATAGCATTAATCTATACAGCGCCAAATATACTATCAAAAGCTGCTCCACCAGTAGGTGGTTTTCTTACTGCAGGTTTTATAATAGTTGTAACATGTGCAATTGTAAATGCAGTAATAGCACAGCTACTCTACATTCCCTCATCAAAAGTAGTAATGAGAAGAGGTGGATAAATGATAGAAATTAATAATTTTTCTTTTTTTTACCCAGCCTCAGACAAAAAATCATTGCACGGCATAAATTTGACCATAGACAAGGGGGATTTTGTACTTATATCGGGCCCAACAGGTGCAGGTAAGACTACTTTATGTCTCTCTATAGCCGGTATAATGCATCATTTTAATGAGGGTGTAAAAGAGGGAAACATATATCTTGAAAACAAAGATATAATGGAATACAAACATTTTTCAGAAATTTCAAAGAAACTTGGGATATTGTTTGATGATGTCGAAGCACAGCTTATACTCACAACTGTAGAAGAAGAAATTCAATTTGGGCTTGAAAACAGAGGATTTGATAAATCAAGAATTGAATCAATCCTAGAAGAAACTCTCGACAAACTAGATATCAAACCCTTAAGAAAAAAGGCGCCTCATGAACTTTCTGGGGGGCAGAAACAAAGGGTTGCACTGGCATCGATACTCGCCTTGGATCCAGAAATAATTATCCTTGATGAACCAACATCTGAATTAGACCCGGTTTATACTAAAAAATTCTTTAATATTCTAAGTGAATTAAATAAAGATGGGAAGACAATCATTGTTGTTGAAAATAAATTGGATGAACTCTTACCAATGGTAAAAAAGATGGTTGTTCTAAAAGAAGGAAAAATTGTAGTTCAAGGCTCACCAGATAAAATATTGCATAATAAAGAGGCCCGTGAATTGATAGACCTTCCCCAGTATGCAAAAATGGCAATTCTCCTTGAGAAAAAAGGCATCCCCCTAAAAAAGATCCCATACACGCTCAAAGAAACAAGAGAATTAATTGATTTGTTAGTGGTGAAAAAATGAAAGCAATATCGATTGAAAATCTAGACTACTCTTACAAGAATGGATTTGAAGCACTAAAGAAAATTAATCTTGAAATTGGCTCTGGAGAATTTGTAGCAATAGTTGGAGAAAATGGTTCTGGAAAAACTACACTAGTAAAACATTTCAATGGTTTACTTCTTCCTTCGAATGGAAAGGTATCAATATTTGGTGAAGATACAAGAAAATCAACAAGAACCTATCTAACTTCTAATGTTGGCCTTATTTTTCAGAATCCAGATACAATGCTTTTTGCTGACACTGTTGAAAAGGAAGTTCTTTTTGGTCTTAGAAACATAGATATTGAAGAAACAAAGAATAGAGTTGATAAATCCTTAAAATCAGTTGGATTGGATAATTACAAGGAGAAATTTCCTAGGTACCTTAGCAGAGGGGAAAGACAGAGGTTGGCATTCGCATGCATAATAGCTATGAAACCAAAAATAATTATCCTTGATGAACCAACTACAGGCCTTGATGCAAGAGAATCGAGAAAACTATTGGACATAGCTGAGGATCTAAGGTCTAAAGGCCATACCATCATAATCGTTACCCATTCCATGGAACTTGTTGCAGAGTACTCCAAAAGAACTATTGTTATGGAAAATGGAAGCATATTTTATGATGGACCAACTAGAGATTTACTTTCAAGAAGAGATAATAAATTAATCAAGAAACCTGCGATAACTGAATTATCACATCTTTATGATGGAATTCTTAGATTGGATAACTTCTCAGTTGAGGATATTGCCTCAGAATTAGCTTCAATCTACAAAACTAGGGGAGGGATATAATGGAACTCTTTCAATACGTACAAAAAGAAACAATCTTGCATAAATTGAATCCTATGACAAAAGTTATAATTATGGCCGTTTTGACAATAATGAGTCTTTTAACAATGGACATAATAATACTAGTCGGGATTTTGTCAGTTGTTGTTTTGATGTTTATTGTATCTAGGCTTGAAAAAGAGCTATCCAAACAGTTAGTGTATCTGTTTTTTATTGGGCTCTCTCTTCTTATACTCACAGTTATATCGATGGGAGAAGGAACCGTAGTATTTACACTGATACCTAAAAGTATACCATATGTTGGGGGCGCTATACCTATTACTATTGAAGGTGTAACTTTTGGATCATCTTTGGCCCTAAGGTTCTCAATAATGATCCTGTCATTCCAGATGCTTCTACTTACAACACAACCGAAAGATATTGTCCACATAATGATCGACAAATTCAAAATACCCCAAGACTATGCATTGATGTTCCTAATAGCCATCAGATTCGTTCCAACAGTTTATATGGAAGCAAAGAAAATAAACGAAGCTCAAATATCAAGAGGTTATCATCCATCAGGGCTGCTAATAGGTAAAATAAAAAGTGCTTATCCAATAATTACGCCACTTGTTTTAAACTCCCTAGCAAGAGCTGAAATCCTTGGAATGGCTATTGAAACAAAGGGTTATGGCAGTGCAAAAAGAACATCTATTCAGAACTTCAAGATGGGAAGTAAGGATATCTTATTATCCGCTATATTCATAGCTGTTCTACCATTCTATGTAGCACTTTTACTTAATTTGTTTTAACTTTATTTTATTATTTTTAATTTCCGCAATGATTAAATATAATGAATCCATAGAGGTAATATGGGTTATTATTCTATTCACGAAAAGGTAATCAACATCCTAAAATTAGGTCGATTCTTCTTTGTTATGGGTGGATTCTTTCTTTATTCAGTTGGTGCTTTATTTGCAGTTTTGACTGGGGCCGAATTAGAAATAAATAAATTTTTGCTTGGGTATCTAATACTGTTTTTAGGCCATTTGTCAGTTTCATATAGTAACGACTACTTCGATTTTGATGCCGATAAGTTAGGTGAAAAAACTAATGTGAGTGGTGGCAGTGGTATACTGCAGATGGATCCATCTTTAAGGAATATTTCAAAATTGATAGCAATATCCTTAATACTTATTTCAATTATCCTTGGATTTATTTTCACCATAAACTACAATTATCCTTGGATATTTTTGGGCTATGTTATCTTTGGAAATCTTCTTGGTTGGTTTTACACTGCCCCCCCAATCAGATTATCATATAGGGGATTAGGAGAAATATCGACAATGATTGCAATAGGTTTAATAGTACCTGGGATGGGCTACTATGTAATGAAAGGCCTCATTGATATCAATTATTTATTATTCACAATTCCACTTCTCATGTACGGGATTTATTTTATTTTGAGCGTTGAGATACCAGATATGGAAACGGACACGGCGAGTGGGAAGAAAGGTTTTGTGACAAAGAATGGGCGTAAATTAAGCCTGAAAATCATATTTATGACTACATTGTTTGCAACCTTAGCATATATAATATTTCAGATGACAGATGTATTTCGATTAAATGTTAATTTCTTTGTAGTGTCAGCTCTTTCATTAATCCCTCTTCTATTTGGCACATTGGGATTGAACAAAGAGTCTAGAGTAAATTCTGCAAAAATAGCCTTCAATAACTTAAACGCATTGATACTTTTTGCAGTTTTAGTAAATGTATACTTCTTAATAGTAACAATGGGATAATCAAATTAGCTCTTCTTTGTCATCTTCATAGAGATAACTTAGCATTTCCCGGTTTTTTAAGAATTTCTTAACTTCTTCAGATTCGTTCCAGCCCTCGTCAAGTCTTAGAATGATTTCGTTTATCCTATCTATCTGCGTTAGTATTTTTTTAGATTGTATATTATCCTGAATTTTTAATTCTGCTATACCGCTAATAATAGCTAGGGGGTTCCTTATTTGATCAACACTAGTTGCAAAATAATGAATATTTTTCTCTATTTGTCCTAATGCAACTTTTAGTTCTGTTATATCACTGCCTATCGATAAAATAGATTCTATTTCACCTTTTGGACTTCTTACAATTTTATCCGTCCAGTAAATCCAAACTCTTTCACCGTTTTTCTTTATATTTTCATTCAAATTAGATCTAAATTTATCTTCATTTGACAAAATTTGCTTTACTATATCTTTCAAATCCTTGCCAGTAGAATCAAATTCAGGTATAATTGTATTAATTAAATTTTTTCCAATGATCTCGTCTTCACCATATCCAAAAAATTTTAATCCAAAGTTATTCATAGAAGTAATAATGCCACCCTTATCTAAAGTCAGTATTATGCTATTTGCATTTTCAACTAATTGGTGAAAATTTTCTTCACTGATTCTTAGGGCTTCTTCAGTTTTCAATAGATTTGGTATTGACCAATGAAGTATTTCAGCAGCCAGAATAACCATAATTGTGACAAAAAATAAAGTCTGGATGGAATTTGAAAGAAATGTTTGTTTTATAGAAGAATAGATTGTGTTTGAAAAGTTGTATATCAATAATAAAGAAACTATATCCGCAATAAAAATCATAGAATAATAAATTTTTCTAGAATAAAATGGGGAAACAAATAATATTAAAACTACATTAAGGATCATGAATTGAACTGGAATTCTTAAAATTAGAACTAATAAGCTAAATAATATCTGTAGAATTATAAATATCGAATACAAATTTAATAGACTAAGATTTTTGAAATAAGGCCTCTTCGATTGAATATATAAATTGTTCTTGTCATCAAGCATTTTATTCAGTATATGCCAAGAACTGATACTATTTAAATTTAAGGTATATAAAAAGAATGAGATAAAAAATAAAATTAATTTATCTTAACTTCCTTTGAGAATTCCCATAGCCCATGTATGTTGCATAATGAAACTGCGAATAGAGTTCCAGACTTTGCTATTTTAAGAGAAGTTTTTACTTCATGGTTCGTGTAGACTGGACCTGTATTTGGACCTTGTGTACTCTCCCCGTGGGCAGTAAATTCAAAGTTTCCAACTTGATATAGGGCTTTTTCACCTTCAGGCTGGTAGTAAAGCATTATCCAACGGATATGATGTTCAGTTGTATTTGGGTGGGCGATATCTTTACCTATAGAAACTTTGACTTCAAATGTCTCGTTTGCTTTTACTGTATCTGAACACTCAATGACTGGTACATGTTTTTCTTTTTTCCAGTCAGCTTCCTGAATTTTTTCTCCAATTTTAACCATCTATTTCACCTACTCCTGTAAAATCATTGGCTCTCCGCAGCAGATTAATTCTCCGCCGCCAGCTTCCAAAACTTCCACGACATTTCCACAAATTTCACATTTGTAGATTTCTCCAACTTCCTTTACCTGTACCATTTTTTAACCTCCTATTCTAACATTAATGATTATTCTTCTTTTCTTTCTCATCTGGAGAATTTTCCATTTTTTCAGCCATAGTTCTAAGACGTTTGTCAACCATGCCATATATTGAATCTTCTGGATACTTGCCATTTGGTCCTTTTTCTCCGGCTTTGATTCCAGTTAGTATTTCGATTCCTTCTTTGATATTGTCGACAGAATATATGTGGAATTTACCTTCTTTGACTGCTTCAACTATCTCTTCCTTAAGCATTAAATTTTGGATATTACTTCGTGGGATTAAAACACTCTGTTTCCCATTAAGCCCTTTGGCCTTGCAAATCTCATAGAATCCTTCAATCTTGTAGTTAACTCCCCCAATTGCTTGTACCTCTCCTTTCTGATTAACAGACCCTGTAACTGCAAAATATTGTTTTATTGGAACTTCCGAAAGTGCAGATAATATTGCATAAAGTTCTGTACTTGATGCACTATCTCCATCAACGCCCTCATAGTTTTGTTCGAATACAAGTCGAGCAGTTAGATTTAATGGTTTATCTTGTGCAAAGTTCTCTGCTAAATATCCGCCTAATATCATTACGCCTTTTGAGTGGATATTTCCCCCCATCTTGGCTTCCCTCTCGATGTCGATAATTCCGCCACGCCCAATATTTACGGTCGCAGTAACTCTGGATGGTCTACCAAAAGCATAATCCCCCATACTTAATACCGCCAGACCGTTAATTTGGCCAACTGCTTCGCCTTCAGTATCAATAAGATAAAAGCCTCTTGTTACCATTTCATTCATTCTTTCTTGTATAAGATTTGAACGATAATTTTTTTCCTCGACAGCTTTTACAATATGTAGATCTTTTATTACATTGTTTTTGTCCTGTTTAGCATAGAAGTTAGCTTCACGTATAACATCTGCTATATCTGCGAATTTTGTAGATAATTTCTCTTGGTCGTCAGCCAATCTTGCACCAAACTCAATAACTTTAGCTATTGCAGAGGAATCGAGGTGAAGTAGTTCTTCTTTAGAGCAAAGAGAGCATATGAATGAAACATAATTTTTTACGTTATCATCATTAAAATCCATGTTAATGTCAAATTCAGCTTTAACTTTGAAGAGTTCTTTAAATTCAGGATCAAGTGAGAAAAGAGATTGGTATATCATTGGATTCCCAACAATTACTACTTTAGTGTTTAATGGAATAGGAGCAGGTCTTAATCCTTTTGTAGTAATAAATCCAAGTCGCTCTCCAGCTTCTTCAACTATTGCTTCCTCGCTACTTAATGCCCTTTTTAATCCATCATAGGAGAATAGATTCTTTACTAACTCTTCAGCGGGTATTACAAGGTAGCCTCCATTGGCTTTATGGATAGATCCTCCCCGTATCATTGTAAAATCTGTGGTAAGCATTCCAAACTGTGCTTCTTTTTCTATCCTCCCAAATAGGTTCTGATATGTTGGGTTAAGCTCCACAACAACAGGCCTCCCACTCAAATTAAAGTTATCAGTGAATAGATTAATCATATATTTCCTAAATGGTAACTCCTCTGCCCATGGGGCTTGAACTGGAGCTTGAGGAACGTTTGGTTTATAGAATAAAGGAATATTCTCTAATATATCCTCCTGAACTTCTTTCAAATAAGAAATAATTTCGGGATATTCCGAATATTTTTTATTTAGATCTTCTAAGAGATGTCCCATCGTAAAAAGGGCCACTTCTTTGTTTAATTCTTTTATTTCTTCAAATGTTTTAGTATCTAATTCCTTTAACTGTCTAAAAACTAATCTCAATTCTGAGTTTAATTTATCTCTTCTTTTTTGAATATCCTCTTTCATTTCTGGATTTAAAGCTATAAATTCTTCCTCTGTCATTGGCCTGCCACTAACAACAGGAACAAAAATAAATCCCATGGGGGTACTTTGGACTATCAATCCTTCTTTTTCTGCTTTTCTATTTAGCTCAGAAAAGATTTTATTTCTTTCAGCTTCAATTTTCTGGATTGTAGATTCTCTCTTTATGGCAAAGTCTTCACTTTCAAATGCTTTAGGAAGATTAATTTTAGTTTCGTTAAGAAAATTTGTCATGTCTTTGTGAAAAACTCGTCCTTGCCCAGCTTTTAATTTAATTACTTTGGGCTCATAGGGTTCCTGAAAATTATTGACATAACACCAATCAGGAGGTACAGCTTGATCTTCAGCAAGTTTATCCAAAAAGCTCTTTACTGCAGTCATTTTTCCAGTTCCGGGAAAACCTGCAACAAATATATTAAATCCTTTCTCTTTTATTTCAAGTCCAAATTTTAGGGCTTTTAACGCTCTGTCCTGTCCGACAATATCCTCTAAAGGCGAAACGTCTTGACTACTTTTACATTTTAATTTATTCTTATCAAAGGTTCTTCTTACCATATCGGGGGAAAGTTCTTTTGTCATAAAATCACTTTAAATATTTATTACATAGTATTATTTTTAGTTCTAAAAAGGTTTTCTATTTAAAAAAAAGACATTTTAAAAATAATCAAATTTATTAAAAGTTTTATTTTAATTTTTATAGGAAAAGATGGAAATAGGAGTAATATGTTGAATTAGACCTTAAAACAATCATATTATACAACACTATATTTTTATAGTTATTGTTCGTATGTATCTTTGTGATAATATGGATTTTTTAGATATCATTATGTCACGAAGAAGTATTAGAAAATATAGACAAAATAAAGTTCCTGAAGGCCATATAAAAAAAATCTTAGAAGCTGCCATGAATGCACCTTCAAGAAAAAATGAAAGGCCTTGGCATTTTGTATTAATTGATAAAAGAGAGATACTAGACGCAATCCCTTCTTTTCACCCTAACTCAAAGATGCTCTTTGAAGCTCCAATGGCGATTCTTGTCGCAGGTGATTTGAATATTACTAGAGATATATTTATTACAATTGATTGTTCTGCGGCAACTGAAAATATCCTTTTAGCTGCACATGCACTAGGGCTTGGGGCATGTTGGCTTGGGGTATATCCAGATGAAGAAAGAGTTAACGGCATTAGAAAAATTCTTAATCTGCCCGATAACATATTTCCTGTATCACTAATCTCAATTGGTTATCCTGATGAAGGTAGGTCACAAGTAAACAGGTTTGAAGAAAATAGAATCCATTATAATAAATGGTAATTAAATATAATTAAAAATAAATGGAGATTATTCTCCTTTACTCGTCATCTGAAGTATTTGTGGTGTAGATTTTTGGAACCATTGGTTCGTACTGTTTTTGGGTCTTTGTTAGTGGCTGGACATCGTATGAATACCAACCTGGTGTACCTCTTTCATTTGCAAAATCATATTTTCCAAAGTTCTGCTGTAGCAATGGAGAGGTCAATTTTACATCACCCATTGGGGTTAATATTGAGTGTACTAGCTTGTTACCATGGAAATCCATTGTACCATTTCTTACGTTATTGAGAAAACTCTTAGCAACAGCTTTTGTTACAGAAGATGTTGTGTTGCTTTGACATGCATTATTATTGTTTTGTTCGCTTGTCAAACACGTTTCTCCCAAGATAGGGGCGATTGAGACCATCAAAAGTCCCATCACCAATATAGCAGTTATTTTTTTCATATCTATCACCTCTAGTGCATATTCATATTAACAGCAGTAGTATATAAAGCTTTCGATATTGCTAAAAATAATTGATACTATTGATAAACAATAGTTACAAAAAATTGATAATCAATGATTAATGACATAGTTTTAGAGAAAAGTATAAAATTATTTATTGATTAAGTAGGATAGGATTAATTTAAGACACCGTCTCTTTTTAGAACTTCTTCTAGAAATCTTCCAGTATGGCTCTTTAGAGATTTTATTACTTCTTCAGGAGTTCCCTCAACTAGGATTTCTCCGCCCTTCTGACCCCCTTCTGGACCAAGGTCGATTATATAATCTGCAGTTTTTATTACATCCATATTGTGTTCTATAACTAGTACAGTATTTCCGTTTTCTCTTAAGCGTAAAAGAACATCAAGTAGTTTTTTAACATCGTGGAAATGGAGTCCGGTTGTAGGTTCATCTAATATATAAAGAGTTTTTCCGGTGGCTTTCTTAGAAAGTTCCTTTGACAATTTTACCCTTTGTGCTTCCCCGCCTGAAAGGGTAGTTGCAGGTTGCCCAACTTTAATATAAGATAAGCCTACATCATAAAGCGTCTGGAGTTTATTTCTTATTGTTGGTATGTTCTCAAAAAATTGTAAAGCTTCTTCAACGGTCATATCAAGGACTTCAGAAATTGATTTTCCTTTGTATTTGACACTTAAGGTCTCTCTGTTATATCTTTCACCCTTACACTCTTCGCATTTAACATAAACATCAGGTAGGAAATGCATTTCAATTTTGATTAGTCCGTCTCCTCTGCAATTTTCACATCTCCCCCCTTTAACATTGAAAGAAAATCTACCTTTCTTAAACCCTCTTCTTTTTGATTCAGGCAAATCAGAGAAAAGCTCCCTTATAGGGGTAAATAATCCAGTGTAAGTTGCAGGGTTTGATCTCGGGCTTCTTCCAATAGGGCTTTGATCTATGATAATGACTTTGTCAATATTTTCAATTCCAAGAATCTGATCATGATCTCCTGGTATATCTACTGCCCTATAAAATTTCTTTGCTAAATCTTTGTATAGTATTTCATTAATCAAGGTACTTTTTCCACTACCGGAGACCCCAGTAACACATACGAATAAACCTAGGGGAATTTTTACATCAATATTTTTTAGATTAAATTGTCTTGCTCCTTTAATCGTGATAAACTTATCACTTTGTTTTCTAATTTTAGGAACTTCAATCTTAAGCTTTCGCGATAAATATTTACCCGTAAGTGAATCAGGATTGTGCATAACTTCTTCAGGGGACCCCACTGCGACAACTTCGCCACCGTGAACCCCCGCACCAGGCCCTATATCTACTAGGTAGTCAGAAGAGAGCATCATCTCTTCATCATGTTCGATGACAATTACAGTGTTTCCTATATCTCTCAATCTTTTCAGCATTACAATCAATTTTGCATTGTCTCTTTGGTGAAGCCCTATACTTGGCTCATCAAGGATATAAAGGACACCGACAAGCTGAGATCCTATTTGGGTTGCTAACCTGATTCTTTGAGATTCCCCGCCTGAAAGTGTACCAGCCCTTCTATCAAGAGTCAAATAGTCAAGCCCCACACTTAGAAGGAATCCCAATCTAGCTTTTATTTCCTTTAGGATTTGTTTTGAGATAATTTTCTCTTTTTCAGTGAGATTTTGTTCAAGATCATTAAAAAACTTATAACAGCTACTAATCTGAAGTTCTGTGACATCAATTATAGAACTATCCTGAATCTTCACAGATAAAGCTTCAGGCTTCAATCTTTTACCTTTACAAACTTCACAAGGTTTTAGTCTGATATATTTCTCGAACTGTTCCTTCCTATACTCCGAATCAGTTTCTTTGTATACCCTCTCAAGCCATGGTATAATTCCCTCATATGTTCCTTCATAAGACCAATAGGAGGGAGTATTTCGAGAACGATAATTGTATCTTACTTTATCAGTTGTTCCATATAGTAGGATATCCAAATGTTTTTTTGATAAATCTTTAACAGGTACATCAAGTCTAAAATTATATTTATTTGAAATGGTCTCCAAAGTCTGCCGTCTAAATCCTTCTAATTTAGTATTCCATACATCAATTGCACCGTCAATAAGAGATAAATCTTTGTTTGGGATAATAAGATCAGGATCAAACTCTTGCTTAAATCCAAGCCCATGACATGAATGACATGCCCCATAAGGGCTATTGAATGAAAACATTCTCGGTGTTATCTCTTCTAAACTTATGCCACATTCTGTGCATGCAAAGTGTTCAGAAAATGTTTTTCTTTCATCATTAATATCTATAAATAATATTCCTTCTCCTTTTTTTAGTGCGAGTTCAATATCTTCGTAAAGCCTTGGAGAAATTCCATCTTTTAGGACTAATCTATCAATTATAATATTGATATCATGTTTTTTATATCGCTCAAGTCTTATCTCTACATTTAACTCTTTTATTTCTCCATCTACTTCTGCCCTCACAAAACCTTCCTGATTTATCTCTTTAAGCAATGTAGAATATTCCCCTTTTCTCCCACGCACTACTGGGGCTAGAATAGTTACTTTTGTACCTTCGGGGTAAGATAAAACTTGGTCAGTAATTTCTGTCACAGTCTGTTGTTTTATTTGTTTACCGCAGTTAGAACAATATGGGATCCCTATCCTTGCATAAAGAAGTCTCAAATAATCATAAATTTCCGTGACTGTACCAACTGTGGACCTAGGATTTTTTGAAGTTGTTTTTTGTTCAATTGAAATTGCAGGAGATAGACCTTCGATGTATTCAACATCAGGTTTTTCCATTAATCCTAAAAATTGTCTTGCATACGCGGAAAGTGATTCAACATAACGTCTTTGACCTTCTGCATAAATTGTATCAAATGCAAGAGAAGATTTACCCGACCCTGAAACCCCAGTTACAACTATAAGCTTATCCCTGGGAAATTGAACATCTATATTTTTAAGATTGTGCTCTGAAGCTCCTTTTACAGTAATGAAGTCGGTACCCATGGAAGTTGTTGGAGATGCTTTACTTAAAAACTTCTTTGTTAGAAGTTATTTTTTAATTCTTAAAAAAATCGATAAAGTAAAGGTTTTTAGTTAAATCTAATTTAGATTAGTTTGAAAATTGAATCGGTTGTGGTTAACATTAAACATTACTTTACAGGTTATGTATAATGGCCTTTCGGCTAAAGAAACATTAAAATAGCGGGAGAAGGATTTGAACCTTCGACCTTCGGGTTATGAGCCCGACGAGCTACCGGACTGCTCTATCCCGCGACGCTTCCTAACTCAGGGTAAATATTATAGTCCGGAATTTAATATCTGTCAAATTTCGAATATTTCTTTTAAATTTCTTTAATCACAAAAAGGCGATTCTCCACCGCC
>LNGC01000040.1 GCA_001587715.1 Candidatus Methanofastidiosum methylothiophilum
AGTTTGGGTAGATTGTTCTTACAGATAGGTCAAGCAGTAAACAAAGATATTTTTAGCTTTTTGAAGAATGAAGGTAAGATAAATTATGAGGCAATTCTAGATATTCAAGATATTAAGCCGAACGAGTTTGCAAGTTTTGTGAATTGGGTTTATAGTCAATACAAAGACTTAAAGTCATATAAAGAGAAATTAGAAAAAGAAAACGCAACATTAGAAGCAGAAAAAGAAGAAGCGGAACGAGAAGAGGAAAAGAAAAGACTAGAAGAGCTTGAAAAAGCGAAAAGAGAAAACGAAAAAAAGATATTAGAATTGACAAATGAACTTACAAGCATGTCAACACAGCTTGAAAAAGCAAAATTGAAATCAGAAGGGTTGTCAATGATTTATCAAGCTATACCCGACGATGTAAGACAAGATTTAGACGATTTGATAATACTTGTTGGCAACGATATAACCGACTTGATGAATCCTAAAAACTTCAAAGGCTTAATCACAAAGATAATAGATTTATCAGTTGAAAAGAAACAATTACAAAGCGATATGGTAGCGGAAGCACAAAAACGAATTGATAAAACAATCGAACAATACAACGAAAGCGAAAAAGATTTGGGATTCGTAGAGGAGATGCTAAACGAGATAAATCAAAACTTGCGAAATCCAGAAAATCTATATACTTTCGATGCTAATACAGACCACGAACTATATAGGACATTGAATGCAACTTACGAAACACTTACAGAACACTATAAGGAATTGTTAAGAAGAAGAGATTATGTCTTAGAAAAGCTTGATATATTGGAATATGAAATTGTTCGAGGTGATATTGAGCAATTAAAAACCGATGTAAAAAATCTATACTCTTATATCAGGGGTCCATTCATCAATATACAACTTAGAAAGTTTTATGATAAGAATGGAACAACAATTGTAAGAGAAGAGAACAGCGAAGAATTACTTAACATAGAAAGCGAGAATGACTCAACTTATGAAGATGTTGAGGATTTCGAGGATTTTTACACAGAAGAAGAGGAAGATAAACCCGATTGGTATATTCCAATGGAATTGTAATTATCTTCAAATAATTTTTTAAGGAGAAAACAATGGGTAGAGAAAAGAATATAACAAAACTTAAATATTGGCAAGACTCACTTACGAATAAGGCTGGATTTGCAGCTGGCAAAACAGTAATTCTATTCTTAAAAAGAGGTCTTGATGAGGTTGTAAAGAAATTGGGCTGGCAACTACCCAATGGAGTAACTGGAATAGTTGCGGGTGTTGCGGGTCCAATTGTTGGCGATATGGTTGCGGGCGTCGTTGGAGATAAAGGCGATGTAATTAGCAATGCACTAAACAGTGCGGGCGATTCTATGTTCTATGACTCTGTTGTGGAAACAGTGTCAGGACAAAAACCCGACGCTATAATAAATGGTCTTGGCAGCGGTAGTATGTCTGGCGATGGCAGTGGACAACTTCTAGCAGGACCCTACGATGGCGAATTGTTAACACCTACAACAATGAACAACGCACACTTGGGGGAAACGATGAGAAACATGTTACAGATGCGAGAAACACCCACAGGTTACGAATCTAACATAGGCTTATTCGACGAAAACACAGGGCAATACATGCCTTCAAATGTAGTAAAACAGATGGTACTTTCTTCAGCTCTTCAAGAACCAAAACGCTTAACGGCATACGGTCTAAGCGGAGACGATGACGAAAGAAGAAAAATAAAAAGATTACCATCAAAAAATATGTTTGGCGATGGTGATGAGCTTGAAAAGTTAGAAGCAAGCGAAATATGGTAATGCAATTGTTTATTGCGATAAAGCATTTTTAAATAAGGAGAAACATTTTATATGCTAGCTAGTGAGATAACACCAGAAAAAGTCAGAGACCCTCAAAATAAAATATTACCACACTGGAGTGTGGTTAATATAGCGAAAGCAACAGGTCAATCAGTGATTTCCTTTTTTGGAGACACTATAAAATCGGTTGGATATGGAAGAACATCCATGTCTATTGCTCACCGTTTTAATAAGGGTGAAAACTTTATCTTACAAGGTATTGGAAGAATATTCGTACCAGGTATATTATACGCAGATTGGAATTTGCTAATGAGTAAACATCCATTCATAACCCTAAAAATTGGAAACGAAGAAATGCTAAATTACCCATTAAACTTGGTAAAGGATATTTTATCCGTTGATGGAGCAGCTGGAGCATATGTTCGAGAAAATGTCGGTGATTGGACAAAGATTCCAAACGCTATAGAAATACCTGATGAAACGGAATTCAGTATTGATATGAACGCTGGAGACGGCGATTTTTCAACATTGACTCCAACAGGTGGAATCTATATGGGGGTCGTAATGTTCGGACAAGGCAGAAGAAGAAAATAAAATCCTAAGTTTTGGCGATGAGGCTCGAAAGAGCCTCAATTTTATCTTTGTTGAGGTGTGAAATGAAAATTGATAAGGTTTATGATGCTATATGTGTTGAACATAAATCAATTACGGCAGGAAATTCTAATACTTTTACAATAGAAGCAAAAGAAGATATAATATTAACACGAATTCGCTCATCAGTTGAAACGGTAACGGATGATGATATTTCTATTAGCTTTGAATTAAATAATGTTACAGTCATTTCAGCACAAGAAGTAACATTATCAAAGCTAGAAGAAAATCTTGAGATGCCAATTGCTCTTAGAAAAGGCGATTTGTTATATATAGAGGCTAAAAACAATCATGCTACAAATACAGCGATAGTTTCCTTTATAGCAGAAGGATACAAAAAAGCAAAACAACCGATTGAGTTTAAGAAGGCGTCGAATTGGATTGAACAATTTAAGATACCTGTTACTGTTACGGCTGGAAGTATTAAAGCTGAAGAGATTCAATTTCTTACAAGCGATATGCTTATTGAAGAAATCCAGATTGAAGGAACTGCAGACAAAAATGTAAAGATTCGAATCTATGACCAATACAATAGCAACTATATTCAATCAACATTAACAGCTCCTTTTTTAGATGGAAAAATATATCCAACACAATCGGATAATGTCTTTATGAAACCAGAAGACTATTTTGCACCAATATTCATTCAAAAAGGAACACACCTATTTGTATCTATCGAGAATGGAACAGCATCAAGTATTGATGTAAACATGATTTTCAAGGGGGTAAACATTGGAAACAGCTAAGAAATTGGAAAAAGAAAAAAAGATATGGCAGGATAAAGTAACATTAAATCCCGGTGATATAGTAATAAAAGAGTTTAATTGCGAAAATTACGGCATGATAGAAGAAGGAAAATATGACTTTATAGGAACAGCAAAGAATTACGGTGTTTCGGTTACATTAAAAATAAATAGAGACGAGAAACCAGCAAACTTGGCAGGTGGAAAAACAAATCTAAATACAGAAGATTATGCAAACTTGTCAATTCCTTTTAAGAGGAAAGATACAATATCTATTATACTTGATAATTCGGCAACTGCAGATGTTATCGAAATCCTCTATTCGTTAAGAGGCTATATATTAAGATAAAACGATTCGGAGTGTAATTATGGGCAATTATAAAACAAGTATCATAAACAAAAGCGATAACGAAAAACGAAACTTAACTATTCAACAGGCAATTTTAAATCAGATAAAAGAGTATTTAAAGCGAACACTCGGAACAAGCATAATATACAAAGCAGTGTATTTATTTCTGGATAAGAACCTTGCGAAACCACTTACATCGGTAAGCGTTGACAAGTTAGTCGAAAAGATACATTCGATTATCAAAAACGATTATAACACTCTTCACATAGCAAATATGTATCCTGTAACGACTTATTACTTGCTCGATAGAATCATTCTGGAATATACTTTTACAATGTTTCCACCGGAGGAATACGGCACTACAAAAGAAGCATGGGAAGGAAAAGAATACGACTACATTAAGTATGTAATCGATAAGAACAATTTCGATAATTCAAAGATGCTTGCAACAAGAAACGCATTAGCAGATTTGCTCGGAATGACTGAATACGAAATAAAACAGAATGCTTTAATGAAAATGTATGGGAATAAATACAATAAGATATTGCCTTACGAGGAAATACCATTTTCAAATCCTTCTATGCGTGGAGTAATGGGCGGTGATGGTCTTGGAGAATTCTTTGAAGGTGCTATAAATACAATAAAAGAATATTGGTATATACCGCTTATTGTATTGTTAGCAATCGGAATAATGAAAATGTTTGATTAATTTGTGTTGAGGTTGGCACTTATGAACGATAACGATGTGAAAATTACTCTTAATACTCGTTTCAAGAATGTTGATAATGTATATGATAAGATTTTAACATCGAATCGTGGATTAATGGGTGGAATACCACTTTTTGATGCATTAGAATCGGCAGTAAATAAGGACATGCCATTTACCTTGTTAGCAATTGGACTGACTCTAATATTAGTAAACAAAATCAAAGAGGATGCTTATGAACGATGACGATGTGAAAATTACTCTTAATACTCGTTTCAAGAATATTGATAATGTATATGATAAGATTACACAGCCCATTTTAACACAAAATTATGGTGTGACTAATTATAGTTGGTTAATAGCGATTGCAATTGCTTTCGGAATACTCTTATTCATGGGTGGTGAGGAAGAATGCTAGAGGGCATATGGACAGCTTTCATATGGAAAATGGATAGATTTTTGGAAGTAACAGCAGGCTACAGACTTGTAGATGTTGTGAAAGATAATGCCAACAAGGAATATATTATCGGTAATGAATATGTTTTAGATGAAAGCATTTTACCAAAAGACACTCAAAGAAAAAAGATAATGCTTTCTGTTTTGGAGGGCGTAAAAAAACTGTTTATTAATGACGGCGTTGGAGATGGAATTGCAACTATATTCCCAATTTTCCTGAATGATAACCTATTTGTAATAGCAGAAGAAATGAAGCTCGACATACAAGAGCCAGAGGCGACGACAACACCAGAAGAGCCAGAGGCGACGACAACACCAGTAGAACCAACAGAACCAGAGACACCAACGACGACAACACCAGTAGAACCAACAGAACCAGAGACACCAACGACGACAACAACGCAAATAAAAAAGCAAGATGATTTTTCGTGGATTATCATTCTTGTTGTAATCGGAATCATAATCTTTATGATGTTTAAAAAGAAGAAGAAAAAAGGAATTGACACAAAGAAAGAAGCGGATAAGATTACAGAAGTTCGTTATGCTAAAAGTTCGCCTTCAACAAAAGAAGCGGATAGAGTTACAGAAGTGAGATACGCAAAGAAAAGGAGAAAGAAACGATGAGTTGGACACAGAAAGGCAAATACATTTTGTATGATAATAGTGAGAGATTCCTCAAATTATCTGATAATGCTTATGAATGGTTGAATTTTGAATATGGTGATGAGGCGGCTGGTGCGAAAATAAAGAAAAATCTATATAAAATCTTTGATGAAATGGAAAGTATCCTTGAAAGTATTGACGACCGTAATTTTTCTGGTTTTTTTATTTCAAGAGCTATCGACCCTACAGATGTTGGGAGTCCACATTCGGAAGGAAGAGCAATAGATATTTCTAGGGTGTATTTAAAAAACAAAGATGATGATGTTTATGAAGAAGATTGCTATCATGCGTTAGATGTTTGGAGGGATTTCTTACAATTATTTGAAAAGAAATATCCAAAGCCATTTAACCAGATAATTTGTCCGTTTGGAATTATCGATGTGCGATGGAACAAAGAAATAGTAGTTAATAATTTTATGAATAATAAACTTTTAGAGGATTTAGAGTATGTAAATGGGCTTGTTGTGGAGCATCAAGACCATTTTCACATCAATTTAGCGAAATAATTTTTAGAAAATAAGGAGAAATATATGTATAGAGCAAGAACAATGGGAGACCCCAATGACACTCAAACAAGCACAGCTAAAACAAATGTAATGAGTCCTGTTCTAAGTTTAGGGCTTACAGTGGGCGTGCTTGTCGCAGGTGCTATGTTTCTAGGCGATGGAAAACCAAAAACCGAGAACGGAACAAAAAGAAATAAATCAAAATCTAAAACCAAAGCGAAAGCAAAAAGAAATAGAAAAAAACGAACATCACCAGCAGCGAAAGCACAAACATCACCAGCAGCAAGACCAAAAAGAAGAAAAAAAGCAAAAAAATCGATAGCTGGAAAAGTAAACAGCAAAATAAAAAAGCTAGGTAGAAAATCCAAATCAAGAAAGGCTAGAAGATAATGAAGAAACGGGCTTTTAGAAGAAGAGAGATAAATGTAAAGTGGATTTTAGTTGAAAGAAACGGAACAAGCAACCTATTAAGATTTGTTGACACCTACACGGGCGAGACTTGGAACGCTGGAGTAGGGTCAATACTCTATAGACCGCTACCAAATACACTTCTTGGATATATTTATATTCAGGCAAAGTGCGATAAGTCGAACTATAGTAAAGTTGAAATAGTTGCGAATTCATCTCTTCAAACAGATGATGCTAGCTTTACATATTTCGATATTTGGAGTGGAACTAGAGCTGCATCAGAGCTTCCATTTATGGATACCTCCGATGTTGATGATTTTGCAATAGATAGTGATGTAATTGATGAGATACAGAATGATATAGCTACATTACAAAGCGATATGTCAGCAGCACAGGGTAATATTGGTATATTACAAACGACAACAACGGCACTTCAAAGCAGTGTTTCGGGAATATCGGGTGCAATCGGTTCGCTTCAAAGTGATATGACAAATGCACAAAGCGATATTGGAACTTTGCAATATGGCGTATCCGATTTGCAAGCACTTGTTACACTTACATATCCGCTTGACTTAATGCGTGGTGATATAGATACGCTTGAAGGTCAAATGTCGACAGCACAAAGCGATATAGATACACTTGAAAGCGAGATGGATACTGCACAAAGCGATATATCAAATAAAATTGATAAGGTCCTAGATAAAGCAGGGCAATTAGCAGTATTCGATTCAGCAGGAGAGATAAGAGGTTCTGGAGTAACACCGAATCATTGTGTACCAACTGGACGAATAATTATAAACCCTGTGGCAGATGTCCCTGATGGATTTTTGGAATGTAATGGACAAGCCGTTTCAAGAGCAACATATTCGAATTTATTCAAAGTTTTAGGAGTAACATTCGGAAACGGCAACGGTTCGACGACTTTTAATGTCCCCGATACAAGAGGGTTCTTCTTGCGTGGTTGGAATCATGGAGCAAGTGTTGACCCAGATGCCGCAAGCCGAACGAATAGAGGCGATGGAACTACTGGAGACAATGTCGGAACAAAACAAGCTGACGAACTCAAAACACATACTCATAAGGTTGTTACAGCAGCACATTCTGCATCAGATGGGTCTCATGTTGAAGGAACTCCTTCAACTGCAGGCATAGGCTTCCAAAACACGAATGCGACTGGTGGGAACGAAACAAGACCTAAAAACATCTACATGATGTTTATTATCAAAACTTGAAAAAACTTTGTAAAATAAATCTTTGGAGGAGCAATCTTAATGGAAAATGAGATAATAAATACATTCAAAAATACAAAGCGAATCGCAATTGTAGCATTATTAATAATCTTAATAGTGCTTGTTGTAGCGTCTGTGGTGGTTAGCCTAAGTGTGAAAAACTTCACAATAGAAGTCAAAGAGGCAAAATTCTCTTTTGATACTGGTATTGAAAAAATAGAAGAAGGAATAGTTGCGATAAAGCAACAAGTAGAAAGCGGAAATAAACACACGCTTTCGTTAAAAGAAGACGCTTTCTCGGTTATCGATGATACATCTATTGTTTTAGATGATGGGTTTAATGACTTCGAGATTGAGGAAGCATTAAATAATCATAAGTATGACGAAAAAGGAATTATCGACGGTGATTTCAAAGACCAGAAAAACAATATAAAAAAGTTCAATAGGGTTTGGGGAATTGAAGAAGGCATATCAACAAACATTGATGATGATTTCATCGATAGATTAACATATACACATAAGCAACATATTTATCGTATCAATTGGAACTATTTTAACCAAAGAAGTGTACCCATAATTGGTAATGTAATTTGCGTACCATCTTCTGCGGTATTCCTTTTAAATGCACTAGGCTATAATGTTGAAATTGATGAATTGCTTTCATTCTTTACAAACAATAAACAAATTAATGATTATGCAAGAAGTGTTTTCGATAAGTGGATTGAATCATACATTAAAGGTAATAAACTTTATCAGATTACGGGAACATTTACATACGGCTTAAACTTGTTTATAGAAACATATTACCCAGATTGTTATTATAGAATCGATTATGATTATTGGAGTATTGAAGGCATTGCCGAATATGTCGAGAAATTCGGGCTTATGTCGGCAACATTCCTACCTCATTGGGTTTTAAAAGGGGAAAGAACGGGCGGACACATGGTCGTTATATCAAAAGTCTATCGAGACTTTGAAGGAAACATTATCGCCTTTGGAATTAATGACCCGTTCGGAAATCCAAATGTTGGATATAAGGGTAGTCGTGGTTGGGACGGAAAAAACATCATCATAAGCCTTGACGATATGCGAATAGTAATGAAATCATATAGAGACGACCATAACAAAGGAAGCAAAGAATTGTATCGTGTATTGTATTTCAAAGATAAGGAATGATTATGACAACAACATTAAAAGCTATTATAATCACGGCAAGTATTTGCATTGCTATCTTTGTAACGATTTTGATTGTTCAAAGGGTCTCTTTTAACAGAACACTGCAAGAAAAAACAGAGCTTGCATATCTCAAAGGTAAAGGGGAAGTGCTTATTGAACAATCAAAATATCTTATTGATGGTGTAAATAATTCTTTGAATAGCCTTAAAGTTGAAATAGATGATACAAAAACAATAATTTCGGCAATGAAAGAGGTATCTAAAAATGTTTCGGAAACTATACATAATTTTCTTAACCGTCTTACTGAACTTGATAACGCTTATAACACCTTGCACGATGCATGGGCAAACTCCAAACGACACTGATTTAAATATCGATGTTGCAATAGTAAGTTCGGAAGGCGACGCACAAATTGATATTAAGGCTTTGATTGAAGAGTTTCAATATATTATGTCTATTCCAAAATCGGAAAGAACACCCGAACAATGGGACAGAGCAATTGAAATAATGTTTTTGATATACTTCAACGCTGATTTGAAAGCATTATTCTATCAGTTACAAAGCGAAATAGAAAAATATATCGAACTCACTAAACAATTTGAGGAAACTATCGCTGAACTTGAAAGAATTTATGAGAAGGAAGCAGCTATTTTAAGCGATTTAATGACACTTCAAAACAACTTGGATACAATTTCAAGACTCTATGATAAATCGCTTGAAAATGACCCGTTTTTATTCGTGTTCAGTGGATATTCGTTCAACAAAGGTTTATCAATTGGTGTAGGATTATCGTTTCCTATTGGTGATACTTTTTCAATTGGTGGTTGCTTCAATTATATCACGAACTTTATAGATACAAATGTATTTGCCATTAATATCCTGTTTGGATTTAGGTTATAATTTTAATTTTAGGAGAAAAACATATGAGAATAGTAAAGAGACTTATCTTTATTCTAATGATGATACTGGTTGTATGTTTGCCATCAACTATTATGGCTGCACAAGAACCAGAGGAGGAAACAACTAAATATCTTGATGTAATTAGTGGTGATGATGAAACATTGACACTATCACAAAAAGAAATGACATCGCTAAAAAGCGAAATCGTCGAATTACGGCAAAATGTTGAAGATATTAAGCAAGAAACAGATACAAATAGCTGGAAATATTGGGTTAGCGTTATTCTTGGAATAATAATCATTATACTTGAGGTTGTATTCAAGATTAAGCCAATAATACCAACAACAAAGCAATCATCAAATTACCAAACATGATAAACAGAAACAACAAAAGCAAGTGAGCGACCCGAAAAGGATTTCGGGTCGCAATATTTTGAGAATGGAGGCTATTAATGAAAATTATTACAACTTCTCAATCGAAATACCCTAAGATACTCGGTCAAGATTTTAGTAGCAATGTGCTTATAGGATTTGAAGATAAAAAAACAAATAGAAAGAACTACAATCTAAGAAATGATGCACTAATCGAAATGTATGATATGAGTGAAAACGATTCTAGAACAATAAAAATAAATATTGAGAACAAATCAGAAATACCTATATTCATTGATAAGCCTACATTCTTAACATCAACAGACATCGACAAAAACAAACCTATCGATGATGCTGAAATAATGAGTTTCGATTTTATTGTTAGAGACGAGAAAACAAATATCACTCATAAGGAAAATGCACCATTCTTCCTAGAATCACCAACTACACAAACCGAATATGATGACACAATAAGTAAAACAGCACACTCACTTACTTTTGGAATTGGCTTTTTTAATAGACATTATACAAATATTGCATCTCAAATACAAATCAGTTATTCACCAGCAAAGTTAGAAAATGGAAAATGGGTTCGAAGTTCAACAATTAAATACAAAAAAATAAACTTTCTCCACTCAAAAATCAATTCAGTTGCAAAAACAGTAGTAGAAGAAGCAAAGAAAATACTTAAAATAACTGCGGATGCCGTATTTGATACAGGTGGATATGTTACTACAAAAGTTACAGAAACGTCGCCACCTGCACTTAGATGGTTACTCGAAAATGGACAATATATCGTTATTGGTGTTGTCGCTATATTAGCGATTGGGTTAGTTATGTTTCTACTAAAAGACGATGATTAAGAGGTAATTAGCTATGTCGTATATACTCAAAACCCTTGATGATGTAAAGAAAACAAAAAAAACCGTAAAAATGGGCGGCGTCGAACTTAAATCACATCAGGTCGAGGCAGCTAATTTCATAACTATGCACGGAAGTTGCATCATTGCCGATGAAATGGGACTCGGTAAAACATTTTCAGCAATTGCTTCCGTATATGAATATTACGAAAAGACTAATAAGAAAATGAAAACGCTTATTGTTGTGCCTGCATCTTTGAAAGCAACTTGGATTTATGAAGGTCTTATAAAGTTCGGAATTAGCAAAAATGATATAAAAGAAATTATTTCACCATCAAAAACAAATATCAATAGTTTAAAACAATGGTTTACGGTCATAAGCTATGAAGGTTTTACCCGATTATACAAGGATTTGGCTAAAATCAAGTTTGATTTCGTCTTTTTCGATGAAGCACACTATCTTAAAAATAAAACATCGTCAAGAACAAAGGCAGCTTTAGATTTTAGAAAGTTATTGCCGAGAGCCGATTTCATCTCAATGACTGGAACACCAATAACCGGTAAATTATCAGACCTTGTGCCATTGCTTTTACTTTCCAAAGTAGATAGAGATGATTTAAAACAATTTGAAGAACTCGCAAGCAAAACAGATTATAAGAAAACAAAGAAAGAACTCGAAAAAGAAGATAGATTCATAAAATATGATGCCATTCATAAGCTATTGAAACAATATATGTTACGACGACGAAAAGAAGATGTTCTATCATTGCCAGAGAAAATGCGTCGATTAGTCTGGTTGACAATGACACAATCAGAAGACACACAATATAAAAATGTTTTCAGTGATTATGCAAGACAAACAGGAAAAAATTATTCAAAATCTCGGGGATTAGTCGAAACCTTAAAATGGCGACAATTCGCAAGCCTTCTTAAAGCAAAGAAAATCAAGCCTTTTATCGATATGCTTTTAGAAAAAAACCTAAAAGTAATTTTATTTTGTTCATTCAAAGACACTATAGAAATCTTGCACGATATGTTTGAAGATGTTGCGGTTATTATCGACGGCTCAAAAACACACCAACAAAAACAATCAGCACAAGAATTATTCAAAAAATACGGGAAAGATATTATTATCGCAAATATAAAAGCTGGTGGAACTGGTTTCAACTGGACAGAAGCAAGCGACACAATATTCTTAGATTTGGATTGGGTACCATCTAACCAATGGCAAGCAGAAGATAGAACACATAGAATTGGACAGATTGACCCTGTTTATATCTATTATTTCGTATTGGCTGGAACTGTTGAACAAGAAATTATGTTAAATAAACTAGATGAAAAGGAAACTGTAATTTCAAAAGTTTTAGATGAACCATCAGAAATGAGTAAAATCAAAGTCGTTACTCAAAAAGAATTAGTCGATGAGATAAAACGACGAAAAACAAAAACTAAAAAACTCGCTCTCGACTTTGAAGCTATTAAAAAAGAGTTCATCAGAGTTACAGAAGAATACACTAAAACAAGTCTTGAATACAAACAACTAAAAAGACTACGAGAAGAAGCCGACGAACATAAAAGAAAACGAGGTCAAACAGCAAGCAAAAAGCTAAAACAGATTGATAAATTATATTGGCAATTAGATTCACTTTATCAAGACGATAAATCCAACAAATTAAGATATTATCTAGCTATTAAAAAAGTAAAACCATCACAAAGACCGTTCATTACTCCATTTAGATTTGATTCTGGAAAAACAATCAAACGACAATTCGAGAGTATTATCAAATATAGAGGCTTTTATATTCATTATGTCCCTATCAATTCGCAAGAAACAATCAAAATCGCAAAAGAAACCGTTGATGCATTGATTAACAACTCTAATGATATTCTAAACCTAATGGGTGAAATAGATAACAAGCAAGTTGAGGTTATCTTTGATGATAAACTCGGTGATGAGGAATATGCAGAAGTAGAAGAAATATATTATGGCGAACCAGATGCATCCGACCCAGAAGACTGGAGCATATATAACAAAGATATTGAACTCGAAAAAGACCGAGAAGACACCGAAAAG
>LNGC01000041.1 GCA_001587715.1 Candidatus Methanofastidiosum methylothiophilum
CCACTTTTCTGATAGACCCAAAAGTAATGGAGAAAGAAGTTGTGTATGGGGGTGGGGGGTCAGAGTACGCCCTTGTTAAAGTTACAACTAAAGAATTAAAAAGATTGAACAATGGAATGATTGCTAGGATTTCAAAATAGGATAATGTCATCTAATTTATAGACTATTACAATTAAATATAAAAAGAAATAATACTAAATAATACTCCATAGGTGAAAATTTGTTTAAATTGACATTTAAGAATATTTTTTCATTTCTATTTATCTGGTTACTTGTAGGATTTACTATTGGATTTAGTACATTGATGGGTCCCGTCAGTTTCATAAGATCAAGTAACCTAGATGTATCTCTTGAAGGTATGTTGGTAAGATTAACAATACTAATTTTTATCTTTGTGTCATTTACTGCCGCAGTTGTCTTAATGAATATAGTGGACACAACAAACAAAAAACATGTTAAGTATGGAATCCCCACTCTTTGGGCAATAGCAACTATTTCTGTCCTTTGGTTATCCTTAAATCCAACTTTATTTGGAGTTAGTCAAGAGCCTTCCTCTACCCCAGAAGAGGTATCAACTTCCTCTACTTCAGAAGATATTTCAACTGTTAGATTTACTTTTGGAGAATATCCGACTCTAGAAAAATTACTTGAATTAAAAGAGGAAGGATATACTTCCATTATATCTTTATTACATCCAGCTGTTGTGCCTTTTGAACCTAGATTAATAGAGGAAGAAAGACAAAATGTTGGATATGCACAACTAGAATTTATACATATCCCCATGGTCCCTTGGGTAAGTGAAAACACTCAAGCGGTGCTCCAACTTAGAGAATTAGCCAAAACTGGAACTGGCAAGTATTATGTCCACTGTTATCTGGGAAAGGATAGAATTAGGCTTGCAAGAACAGTTATAGAGAATAATATGCCCCTAGAAGAATCAGAAAGCATAGTTGAAAAGAAAACGATTAGGTTAAAAACTAGATTTGAAAGGGGAGAAATAATTGAGCTCGATGAAAATTTATTTATTATCCCATACCCAACAGATGATGAATTTATATATGTAGTCAGTGATGCAGAATATGTTATATCATTGTTTAATTCCCTAGATTATGGAGATTCAGAAAGAATAAATGAAGAAAAAAATATAATGCAGACATATGAAATACCTTATGAAAATGTATCAGTTTTAAGATCTCCTTTTGACTCTTATGCATTATATGAAGCAAGTAAAAAAGCTAAGAAAGCACCTAAACCGTTATTTGTTAATGCGTTCTTTTCTAATAGTTCTGTGATTGATTCTTTTGTTCAATCTTATCTATATGATAAACCCTCCCTTCCATTTAGATCATTTATTGCACCAATGACTAATGGATACGCCGAAGTTATTGCGCCTGATGTTGCTATTGGCCCTACGCCAGATGGCAGAGAATTCAGGATGTACCTCTATGAGAACGGTATACGAAGAATATTATATTTAGGCAACGGCCAGACAGAAGAAGCACAAATTGAAAGAAATCATGCGATAGCAAATAGAATCTTATGGTATACCTCGGAAGGCAATGTCTCAGATATAAAGACAATAGTGTCAAGACCCGGACCTTGGTACATTTATGGGCCAAATTTGAATTCAAGTAAGCAAGAGCTAAGAGCTGAATTAGGCCCGCCTCAATTAGAAATCACTTATAAATTTGAAGAAAAGCCGATAGTCGTTCCAATAGAAGAAAATGTTTCTGTTGTAACGCAAACTGAAAAAGAGGAATTTTCAATAAATTCATTTATTAAGAAAGCCACCCCGTCGATACAAGATGTTATTCTGTTTACACCTCCTTTGGCACTTTATGTCGGGGTTTTAATGAAAATTGTAGGTTATATACATACAAAAAAGAAGATAAGAACTCCTTATACAAGAAAAATATTCCACTTTAGTACATTCATATCGGCCGCAATTATTCAATTGATTGGTGGACTATCTTTTGTCATCCTATATGGTATAGTCAATTCATTATTTATTTTTTATGTGATTTATCGTAATGAGGAACTGCCTTTCTATAATGCTATTGCTAGGGCTACAGATGGAATCCATAAAAGTAAATTCATATTGATACCTTTAATTATGACCGCGTTTGGTGGATTAATAGGCAATATTCTATTTGATAAATTGGCAATAATAGGATACTTGATTGTAGGTATTGGTGATGCCATAGGAGAACCTGTGGGGACAAGATGGGGTAAACATAGGTACAAAGTTCCATCCCTATTTGGAGTCCCTGTGACAAGAAGTATTGAAGGTTCAATTTCAGTTGCAATTACTAGCATATTATTTGCCTCAATGGGATTGTATATATTAGGAACACCCTTTTCTACAGCAATTATATTGGGATTTGTTTGTGGGATTGTTGCGGCTTTGACAGAAGCTATAAGTAATCATGGACTAGATAATCTAAGTGTCCAATTGGTTCCGGTAGCCATAATATACATAATAATGAATATTTTATAAACGAGGAGATATAATTTTTTCATTTGAAGACATAACAAGGACATACATACAATTGAACTTATGGTTGACGCCATTTGTTAAAAAAATACTTATCGCTCTATTAGTATTTCTTTTTTTTATGCTAATTTTTTATATAATCACGATAATTGTTCATTGGAATAGTGAAAAAATAAAAAATAAAAAAAGAACAGAATACAATTTTCTATTAAATAAAATTTTTCAAAAACAGATTAATCCAAATTCTATAACTATTCCTAAAAAGAATGAAAAATATGTAAGGGACCTACTCATATTAAAATTAAAATTTTCTTCTAATGATGAGAAGAAGATTATCAAAAAATTATACAAAATTTGGGGGTTAGAAGAAGAAGATATTAAACAGCTGAAAAATCAAAGATGGTGGAAGAAAGTTGAAGCGCTTAATAGATTAGAAAAGATGAAGATTAGTGAAGCAGAAAATGAAGTTATAAAATTAATAGAAAATAAAAGAATTGAAGTCCGATATGCAGCACTTAAAATGCTAGTCGGAATTAACTCTGAAAAAATCTATCCCGTTGTATACCTTATGTTTACATCAAGCTCTAGGTGGGCATATAGATATCTTGTTAATGTATTATCGGATACGATTATACCACCAGCATATCTAAAGCCTTTGGCAATGTCAAAGGATAGAGATTTTAGAAAAGCTGCCGCAATCTTACTTGGAGTAAAAGAAAATGAATCTGCTCTACCTTTGCTGGAAATACTATCGAATGATCCAATAAAAGACGTAAGAAGAGAAACAGTTAGATCTTTAGGAGAAATTAATACAGATAAAAGTCTGGCAATTATGCAAAAACATATAGAAGACCCAAATTATCAGATAAGGGCTTCACTAGCAAAGGGTCTATCTGGATACAAAAATGATACTGCATTAAAACTATTAGATAAACTTGCAAATGATGATGTTTTTGAAGTAAGGTTAGAAGCATTTTATTCCCTTAACAAACTTGGAAAACGAGGTATGAGCATTATAGAAAAATATTATAAAAAGTATCCTAATTTAGCAATGGAATTCTTAAATAAAAGAGAAAGTGAATCAAGATTTATGTAGGAATAATTATGGACAGTACTTTTGTGACATTTATTATCGCATATAATCTCTTGATATTAGCATATTTTCTTATTTTGAATTCTTTTTATTTATTACTCCTAGTGTTTGCCTCACAAAGATTATTGTACCACAAGAGGAAAACACAAACAGAGTATTGGCAGAGCAACTTCCTACCTTTTATAGTGGATTTTGGTGAAGATCTGAAATCTAAATCTATCCCATCAATAGCATTTATTATACCTGCATACAATGAGCAAAATACTATAATTGACACTGTAAACGCTATATCAAAAATAGATTACCCTCATCTAGAAATAATAATCATAAATGATGGTTCTAAAGATGATACATTAGAAACATTGATGAAGTCATATAATTTATTTAAAGATTTTAGAGATATTGAAGCGAAACTCCAAACTGAAAGAGTAATCAATGTTTTTAAATCTGCTACCAATGAAAGATTATTAGTAATTGACAAAGAAAATGGTGGAAAAGCTGATGCTTTAAATGCTGGACTTAATTATGCTAGAAGTAGGTTATTTTTAGCTGTTGATGCAGACTCAATAGTTGACCCAGAAGCATTGTATAAGATGATTCAAGCTTATCTTGAAAGGGATTCAAAAGTTGTAGGGATTGGCGGAATAGTTAGAGTCGCCAATGGTTCTGTAGTTGAGAACGGTAAAGTATTAGAAGCCAGAATTCCTAAGAACATTCTTTCAGGATTTCAGATTGTAGAGTACATAAGGGCATTCCTTTGTGGAAGAGCAGGATGGAGTAAACTTAAGAATCTTTTAATTATATCTGGGGCTTTCGGTCTTTTTGAAGTGAAGACAGTGGTAAACATTGGTGGATATAAAACAAATATGCTTGGAGAAGATATGGAACTTGTTGTAAGACTGCACAAACATATGAGAAAAATAAAAAAAGAATATGACATTATTTTTGTACCAGACCCTGTATGCTGGACTCAAGTGCCTGAAAAATTATCAGTATTAGAATTACAGAGGATAAGGTGGCACCAAGGATTGATCCAAACTCTTCAAATCCACTGGAAAATGATATTCAATCCAAAATATGGTACTGTTGGAATTATTGGAATGCCCTATTTTTTGATTTTTGAATTTTTGGGCCCAATAATTGAGGTAACTGGGTATATTGCTTTTGTTGGTGCTTACATACTGGGATTAGTGAACATAACGTTTGCAGCATTATTCTTTTTGCTTGCTATAGTATTTGGGATTCTTATCTCATTATTCTCTCTTTTACTAGAAGAGTTCACTGTGAGAAGATACAATAGACCATTAGATATATTCAAATTATTCATAATCGCTGTTTTGGAGAATTTTGGATACAGGCAACTTACTGCGTGGTGGAGAGTTAAAGCTACTATTCTTATTCTATTTAAGAAAAAGAAATGGGGAGAAATGGAGAAGATTAGCTTTAAGTCAATTGAAAATGATTAAATATTTACTGAGATGGTTTGCATCCTTCTGCATCAGGATTAGCTTCACAATCTTCAATTATTTCTCCGATATTTTTAGGCGTATTCAAGTTAAGAATTCTTATAATTTGATCCATCGGTTTATTTTTATTCTCAACTAATGGGCCTTCTCCAGAATTGTAGTGGAAGCCCATGTCAACAGTCAATATGTCCCAATATTGGTCACTTCTAGTTGTAAAGCCTTCATAAAGCCCTAAATTTTTTGAAGTATCAGAACCTCTGTCAACAGCGGGACTAAAGGGATTTAGATAAAATGAGGAAACACCATCAATTAATTTTGGATCATCATAAATTACACCAGAGCCTATTGTGAGTCCTATTGGGGAACCCCTACAATTATAAATATTAGTATAAGTAATTGTACCGCTTTTTGCTGCTATTCCTCCTACTAGATTATTCATATTTGGTTTTCCCAAATTATTTATTACAATGCAATCGCGAACAGTCAAGTTATCTAGTAAAGGAGAGTTTGGGGCAGTAAGTCTTGCAACTATGCCCGAACTATCGCCAGCATCGGGCCTAATTCCATTATTAGCTGACGTACAACTTAATACATATGAGTTAGCCCCTACTTGAATACCATTGTCACCATTATTAAAAGAGAGGCAATTAAAAATGTATCCATTATTTTCTACTTTAATTCCGTCCCACTTTCCTCCTGTGACAATTGTGTTCATCACTTTACAGTTATCTTTCCCTACAAGTGTACTATGACCACCAGTATTTTTCCCATACAAAATGCAATTATTTACAGTTGAATTATCCCTAAATTCGATAAGCCTATATGAGTTTTTTAAAGTCAAATTTTCTATTGTAATGTAGTCTCTATTTGTTGCGTCTAAGCAACGATCACTCCTTACTATTCCATTGCCATCTATTATTGTATTTATTGGGTTATCCCCTATAATTTTGATATTACTCTGTTTAACGATTATTGTTGAAGTTATAGAATAAGTTCCAGCATGAATATAAACTGTATCCCCTGAAACTGCAGATCCAATTTTAGTTACAATATTCTCTCCTGGAAAGATGTGAATTTCTGAAGCAGAAATAGGATTTAAAAAAATAAAAAATCCTGATAAAAAAATTGTAATTATGAAAAGAGATTTGAATAGATTAATATTAGATATATACATATAAAAAAAGGAAAATATTTTTTTATAAACTTTGCGGTTACCGCAAGAGTTAAGTCTAAAAAATAAAACTATAGTTTAAAGTACTCTTTTGGTAACTCAATAAGACTCAAAAATATGGCGGCATTTCCTGCAATGCTTTTTTCCATATAGTCTACTCTTACTTTGTCAATTGGCCTGTGGCAGTACTGCTCTTGCATTGGGGAATATCCTATAGCTGGCTTTTTGTCAGTTCCGCATATTTTAGATAAATCAGTTCCAAAGTCCCAGTAACCATATTTAACAGGTTGCTCGACACATTTTAAAGCAGTTGAAGCTGCGTACACAAAGGGATGGCCTATGTCAATTTTCCAAGCTTCTTTCATATTTGGAACCTTAGCTGATTTTCCTGTGTAAGATGTCCTTGTTTGTGTAGATATTTCAACAGTTGCTTTAAATTCAGGATCTTCTTTGGAAAGTCTATCTACTAAGTCTTGTATCTCCTTTAGACAACTTTCAGGAGTTTCCCCAGGTATGAATCTCCTATCATATATTACATGACACCTATCTGGAACTATGCATAAAGCACCAGGAGTACAATCAATTATAGTAAGTGCAATACTAGAACTTCCCAAATTCTTATCTTTAGGGAAGCATGGCACAAGATCCGATTCAACTCTTTCAATTAATTTAGTGGCCTTGTTCACTGCGTTAATCCCTAACCATGGTGCACTACCGTGAGAAGTTCTTCCATGGACAGTAATTTTTATCTCAACTCTACCCCTGTGACCAAGATATAGTTTCAAAGCAGTTGCTTCTGAGGATACAACACCATCATAACATAATCCCCTCTTAGGTAGAGTTTCATCTATTAATTTTATCATACCAAGCATTTCTGCAGGCTCTTCTAGAACTACACCAGTAAACATGAAATTACCTTTGAATTTGTAACCCATTTTTCTTAATTTCAATAGTAATGCACCTGCGTAAATCTGAGTCGCTCCCCCTCCTTTAACATCAGATGCAGCTCTACCATGAATGACTTGGGCAGTTTCTTTTTCAGTGCAATCCTGATTCTCCATTTCTACAAAGTCGATTTCAGCACCATAGGGATCATAGCCCATCCATTCCGATAAATCTCCTGGATCTACATGATCTAAATGAGAATTATACATTATTGTGGACCCATCTTCAGTCCCTCTTATCAGACCTACCACATTTCCCCATTCATCTCTAAAATATTCATCATATCCTATTTTTTTCATTTCTTCTAAGTATAAATCTGCAACAGCTTTTTCATTTCCAGATATTGAAGGAGTTTTGATTAACTTACGACAGAATTCAACTGAAGAATCTTTTAGTTCGTTTGTCAATTTTTTTATTTCATCTGCCGGTATATTGTGGAGAGATATAGTACTGGATTGTGTTTGATATAAATCCTTTTGAATCATTTAAGAGGATAATAGCTTATAATCCTCCAAAATAAAACAATTCTACTGCCCATATGTATGGTAATAAACCTAGAGATATAGAAGGGGTATTTATTAGTTAGGGTGCAAAAATGAATAATTTCGGCCATTGAAAACTAATAGATGGATAATAGCTATTCAAATCTAAAAGCCTTTACAATTATCTCAGTCTCTTTTCCATCAGAAGGCGAATCTCCTTTTTTGTCACTATTCGAATCAAAAAGCCATAGATTAATGTGGACTTTTGTTTCTGTTGTTGGAATAGGAATTTTTTCTCCACTAAATATCCTGTGGGCTATCAATAACCTTCTACTACTAGTAGCCTCATCATGCCCATGTAGGCTCTTAAACTCTATGGAATTCTTCTCCCAATCAAAATAATGCACAGAATAATCCCCATTTAATATCATTTTATATCTATAGATAGTTTTTTTTGTTATTGGATATGTTACAAACTGAGAATTTTTAGAAAGAATATTAGGTAAGTGAGATCCCCATTTACTAAATTCAATGTCTATTTCTACATTCTTATCCAACTCTTTTGAGTTGTAGTAATAAGTAAAAAGGCCTAAAACAACATTTCTGTCAAAAACGTCAGGTCTTCCATCCAAATAAAAGACATATTTACCATAGCCAAATGATTCTTCAGAGTATACTTCAGAACAATACCAGCCCCCATCGTTTTCAGTTATCTTAAGATGTAATCCTTTTTCATCTACCCAAACGTTTTCATTGCTATCTGCCCAGTAGTTATAGCCAGGGCCTTTTCTATCATCTATACTCCTTTTAATGTACCAAGAGTAACCTGAAAAATACAGTTTGCTGAAAGAATTGATTTCTTGATTATTTTTATTGGAGATGATAATAGAAGTTATCTTAAAATCGAGAGTATTGACTTCCCAGTCAAAAGTATGTTCGTATATAGTTTTCTCATTTATTTCGTTTATGATTTTTGATTCAATTAATTCTTTATTAATATAACATTCTAGCCTAAGATTCTTATATCTGGTATCCAAGTTATTTTTTATTTTTATTGTAAATTGGATTGTGTCTCCTTTTTTGGGTTCTTTTGGCGACCAAGATATGTCTTCAATGTCAATTCCGGATTTAGAATTCTCAGCTTTAATGAGGGGGAAAGAGGAAAAACTAAACATAGATATTAAAAAAACAAGAAATATACACAATAATATTTGATTCATTTTTACATCCACGTAAGTTATTTCTCTTCATCTAAAGTGTATTCGATGTTTTTTATTCTTTTCCCACATTTTGGGCATTTGTATGTAACTGTAGCTAAAGAACAACAAATTCTTTCGATCTTCTCTGTTTCTTTGCCAGCACCGCAATCACAAAAATTATTCTTAAAATGAATCATGATAATTTATATCTCTAATCAACTTCAACTAATCTCATAGCTTCCTGAGGGCATTTTCTTACACATCCCCCAAGGCCATCACATAATTTTTCATCAATTACAGCCTTACCAGATTTAAGAGATACAATCTTCAAGGGGCATATAACGGAACATACCCCACATCCATTGCATTTCTCTTCATCAACTCTTACTATTCTTCTCATATTTACACCTTAATGAAGAGAAGTAGAATTACAAGTTATAATACTTTTGATTTTAAATTTCTTAATTTATTTAAGATATCTATTTGGATATTAATTAATTTATATTTAATTAGTATTAAAAATAATAAATTCGGCAATACTAATCCCATGGGTAGTGTTTAATTCTTTTATCGCCAATTATTCAAAAACTCTATCTTTTAAGCATAAATATGAAGCAAAAAAATCACTTTTGTATTCTTTAAACTTAATAGAAAATCCGGCATGTTCAATTATTCCTTCCATTATCCAATTAGGCGTAGAGAATTCTTCACTGATATGGTTGACCATGTTCTTTTTCATTCTATTGTCTTTTGATTGAGTGATCCAACCTTCAACTGCCTTCTCAAAATTAGCGGGGTCAAATGAAAAAACAACGTCGTAAAGGTAAAACTTTCCATTATCTTTGAGCATTAAATTGATATTTCTTAGGGCCATTAACTTCCAAAAGTCGGGAAGATGATGTAATGCTATACTTGATACGACTATATCTACTGGCCTTCCTATATGTTCATATGATAAAAATCCAGCATTCATGAAAGAAATGTTATTAACTCCTCTTTCGTGAGCTTTATTGTTTGCATAATCAAGCATATTTTTGGATACATCTAATGCAATAACATTTTTGCATCTTCTTGCTGCTTCAATGCAAAATTCTCCAGTTCCACATCCTATCTCTAGAAGAGTATCATCTTTTTTAAGGTCAAGTATATCCATAATATCTATAATTTCTTTTTTGATATTTCTTAATTTACCCATTCTTTCATCGTATATTCTGATTTCTTCAGGGTCGTTATAATCAGTACCAAGAGATTTGAACTCATTGTAATAATAATTTTTAGGGACTTTTTCTGTGTCTGGCATATTTACTCCCCCAGTATTACCATTTTGTATCGTGGATTTTGAGGTGGTATCCTATTCGATCAAGTGATATCTTTAATGCTGGAAGAAATATAAATATTCCGAAAATTATCTCTAAGGGTGGCAAATATAGAAGAGAGCACAAGAATAATGCCCCCACGAGAAAATCTACCTGATCCAATGGTTTCCAAGAATCACCAGGTTTTTTTCCTATTCTTCTCTTGACAACACTTTTAAAGAAATCCCCCAACATGGCTCCGCCACCCATTAATATCCCCCATAAGAGCCAATTCATATTTGAATAATCTATTAGAGATATACTCTGTATATTCGGGAAAGAATAAGTAAATTTTTGAATTAATACCACAACTGTTGAAAGAAAGATAGCTGCAAATAAACCGCGGTAAGTTTTATTCTTACCTGCAATAGGAATTTTTCTAAAAGTTCTATCAAGATCTATTGGGGTGGAAAATCTATCTTTGAACAATCTTTTTGCGAAGACAGGTGCCATGTTTCCAACATATGCAGGCAGTATAAACCATACGCACGATAGAGCATAAATTTGGAGATTTTCCATAAATATTTGAATCATTTTTTGCCTCTTCTCTAGAAAGGTAATTTATAAATATAGCTAAGTGGATTATATTTAGGATTGATGAATGATTTTATTTCAGGATCTATTTCTTTATATTTTATGTAAATCAATGAATGCTCAATTAAAGTCACCACCCCCAATAATAGAATCAAATACATAAATGGCCTATAATTATTAACATAAAACATTACAGGGAGGAATATGTAGTAAGCTCTCGCAAATGTCTTTCCAGAATATGTGTGGAGTCTTACTTTTCCTTTATGTAAAACGAAGAAGAAAATTCTTTCGATTATATATACTATTAAAAATGCTACAAATATTGGTATGTTATTAATCAATATCTCGGGTTTTAGTAAGTATATAAAAATAAGTCCAAATAAAAGTAATAATTCATCTGCCAAACTGTCTAAAAATGAACCAAGTTCAGATGTCAATTTGTATCTCCTTGCTATAGGGCCATCTATGTAATCCGAAATACCACATACATAGAATAAAATTGTAAATACAAAAAGTTCTTGGATATATGAAAAATACAACAAAAATGGAGCTAAAATAAATCTTAAAGATGTGATCATATTAGGTACTGACTTAAGTTCGTTAATAGCAGAATGAACCATGGACAAAATCTGAAAAACAAGTTAAAAGATTAACTGAAATAGTCTATAAGTTATTAATGATTTACCTGTGTTTTTTTAAGAACTTTCTAGTATCTTCGGTATCCATCCATCCTCTATCTAACTGTTTTATTATATCCTCTATTCTATCTACCTGCCTTAGAACTCTATCTCTTGTTTCTTCATCATCTACTTTGACTTGTACAAATCCACTCAAAATTGCTAGAGGATTTCTAATATGATCAACTAAATGAGCAAAGTATTCAACGTTTTGTTCCATTTGTTTATCCGCGATTATTTTATCGGTAACATCTGTGCCCACTGAAAGGATTCCTTCTATGTCTCCATTTTCATTTCTAATGGGCTTATTTGTCCAGTATATCCAAACTCTCTCTCCATTTTTCTTTATATTTTCATTCAGATTAACACTATATTTATCAACATCATTTACAATGTCTGTGGCCAAAGATTCCAAAATTTTTCCAGTAGTGTCTACTTTGGGCAGTATTGTTTCGACCCAAGTTTTTCCTAGTAGTTCTTCTTCTTTATAGCCAAATAATTTTAATCCAAATTCATTGATTGAGAGAATTTTTCCTTCTTTGTCAAACTTAGCAATTATACTATTTGCATTTTCAACTAATTCCCTATATTTTTCTTCACTTTCTATTATTTTTTCTTCGGCCATCTTTCGTTGAGTAATATCTACAATAACACCTATAATCGCCAAAAATTCCCCTTCTTCTTTTCTAATCGCACTTGCAGAAACCTCCCCCCAAAAGATAGTTCCATCTTTTTTCATGTATCTTTTTTCCAAGATATATGATTCTGAATTACCATTAACAAGACCGGTCAAATTTTTTATAGTTATTTCAAAGTCGTCTGAGAAAGTTACATCCAAAATGCTTTTCCCAACTAGTTCATTATTTTTATATCCAAACATTTTTGAAAGCCTATCATTTAACTGAATGAATTTAAAGTCACGATCCAAAAGATCTATTCCAACTGCCGCATTATTATAAATTGATCTTAATTTAGTCTCACTTTCCGATAATGCTTTTTCAGCTTCTTTACGTTTGGCATCTTTTTCAATTGATTCTATTGCAAAAGATATGTCATCGGCCATTTCTTCAAGAAGTTTAATTTCACTTTTATTAAAAAAATTTAGTTCATTTGAATATAAGAAGTATGCACCAATTGGATTCCCTTTTGTTTTTAGTGGAACAATCGCCATAGAGTTTAGTCCAGCCTCAAGAAAATAATCTTTCCATTTGTCCAATCCTTGATGTTTTATAATATCATTAACCACTTTTGTTTTCCCACTTTTAAGTGCTTTAAAGGTATAACTCATTAGCCATTCAATATTAGTTGAACTTGCTTTGTTGAACAAAAATTCAAAATCTTTTAATCCAGCAAAAGCAGCAGGTTTTATAGAATTATCATCTTCAGACAATAGCCCAATCCAAGATAAATCAAATTTGCCTTTATCAATGGCTATTTGGCAAGCTTTATCAAAAATTTCCTGCTTGT
>LNGC01000042.1 GCA_001587715.1 Candidatus Methanofastidiosum methylothiophilum
GGCATCAGTCGCTGCTAAAAAACTTTTAGAAGGGGAAGACGTTTTTATAGTCAACGCTGAAGAAGTTATAATTACTGGAAATAGGGATTATTTCTTTGACCTTTACGAGAAAAGATCTCAATTCAAAGATATAGCAAATCCTTTAAGAGGTTCATTTTTCCCAAAAAGGTCTGACAGGATAGTCAGAAGGGCCGTAAGGGGAATGCTACCTTGGAAGAAAGACAAAGGAAGAAAGGCATACAAGAAATTAAAGGTATATGTTGGAATACCTGATGATTTAACAGGAAAGGAATTTGTTAGATTCAATGAAGCAGACGTTTCAAAACTAAGAACTAAAAAATATTTTAAGGTAAAAGAAATATCAAGCTTCCTTGGGGGTCGCATATGAAAATCATTCAATCAGTTGGTAAAAGGAAAAAAGCAGTTGCAAGAGCAACTGTGAAAGAAGGGAAGGGAAGGGTAAGAATTAACAGCAAACCACTTCCAATAGTTGAACCTGAATTGGTAAGAATCAAGATGTTTGAACCAATTCTTCTTGCAGGTGAAACAGCCAATACAGTCGATATTGATATTGATGTCCGTGGTGGAGGAATTATGGGGCAAGCAGACGCATGCAGAATTGCAATTGCAAGAGGTCTTGTCGAATTCACCCAGGATAACTCTTTGAAAGAAGCTTATTTAGGATATGACAGAATCCTATTAAGGGGAGATTCAAGGAGAACTGAAGAGCACAAGCCAAGTAAGTCTTCAAAAGGACCAAGAGCAAGAAGACAGAAATCTTACAGGTGATCTTTTGATAATCCCTGTAAGATGCTTTACCTGTGGAAAAGTAATTGGCCATCTTTATGAGCCTTATTTAGCTAGAGTAAGCAAAGGGGAAAAAACAGAAAAAATATTGGACGACATGGGATTAACACGATATTGCTGTAGAAGAATGCTTCTTACCCATGTCGATCTTATAGACGAACTGCTCGACTATAAAATATAATTTTATATTTTAATAGTTTATAGTCGATTTCACATGGGGCCGTGGGGTAGCTTGGACTAGCCTCTCACCTTGGGGTGGTGGAAACTCGGGTTCAAATCCCGACGGCCCCACCATTGGAAATGGAGAAGGAGAGGAAAGATTGACCGTAATAGAGGATATAAGAGCAAGGAAGGTTTACAACGGTAATAAAGAGAAGAGTATTGTAGAAATAGACGTCTATACTTCTTCAAGTTTCGGGAGGGCAGCTGTGCCTTTCGAAGAGGATATCTCTGAGGTAGAAGAAGTTGTATTGCCTGAACTTGCAGGTTTAGATGCAATCGAGCAAAAATCACTAGATGAATTGCTTTGTGAAATAACGCCATATAATAACATAAGATTTGCTTTGTCTTTGGCATCTGCTAAAGCAGCATCTTCTTTTTATTCATTACCTCTTTTTAGATACCTTGGAGGCATATACGAAGAACAAATGCCCCTATTGGATATAGGTGGGAAGATATTTGATATGGATTTAAAAGAACTAAAGACAACTCAAAAGCCAAAAAAAATTGAACTAGATACCATATCTCAGATATACTCTGCATCTAAAGAGGATAAGAATTGTATAATCCCTGCTGTTGACGAAGGGGTATGCCATATATCTTTGGCATTTAGTCTTAGATATTTGGAAGTAATTGAGGAAAATATCCAGATAATAAACGAACTAATAAGAATTAAAGAATATTTAGGAGAGGAGATTTAATGAGTGATGAAATGCTTGTACCTCTTGATTTGTACCTTGCATCAGGAATTCATATTGGGACAACCCAAAAGACAAGGGACATGGAAAGGTACATATTTAGAATAAGACAAGACGGACTTTATATCCTTGATATAAATGAAACAAATAAAAAGATAGAAAAAGTTGGGAAGTTTCTTGCCAAATTTGAACCAGAGAAAATTCTTGTAGTTTCTTCAAGAATCTATGGATTCAAACCAGTATTAGCTTTTGGTCAAAAAATAGGTGCAAAAACAATTACAAAGAGATTTATTCCAGGATCTCTAACAAATCCAAACTGCGAGGATTTCATAGAACCGGAAGTAGTAATTTTGACAGATCCAAGAGCAGACTATCAGATATTAAGAGAAGCTGGTCTTGCAAAAATACCAGTAGTGGCACTATGTGATTCAGAAAATTATCTATCAAATGTTGATTTAGTTGTGCCAACAAATAACAAAGGAAAGAAAGCATTAGCACTTATATACTATCTAATTGCTAGAGAAATGCTGAAGGCAAAAGGTCAGATAAAAGATGGTGAGGAGCCTCCATTCTCAATTGATGATTTCAAATCAAAGGATGAGGAGGATTAAATGGGAGAAAAAATAACTGTTTCTCTTATTAAAGCAGACGTTGGAGGGTGGCCAGGGCATGCTCTGGTTCATCCAGATTTAATTCAAACAGCAAGAAAAGAATTAGAAAAAGAAAAGGGTAAACTTCTAATCGACTTCCACGTTACTAATTGTGGAGACGATTTAGAGTTGTTAATGACACACAGAAAAGGTGTAGATTGCCAAGAAGTTCATCATCTAGCTTGGAATACATTTGAAAAGGCAACAGAAGTAGCTAAGGAATTGAAGCTTTACGGTGCTGGTCAAGATTTATTGGCCGATGCATTTAGCGGAAATATTAGAGGGATGGGCCCAGGAGTTGCAGAGCTTGAATTCGAAGAAAGAAAAGCTGAACCTATAGTTGCTTTCATGATGGACAAGACTGACCCCGGAGCCTTTAATTTACCAATATATAAGATATTTGCAGATCCATTTAACACAATAGGTTTAGTAATTGATCCAAGTGCGGCAGCAGGATTTAGATTTGAGATATGGGATATCCTAGAAAGTAAGAGGGTTTTCATGGATTGCCCAGAAGAGCTATACAAAATGCTCGCTTTGATTGGTGCCAAATCAAGATACGTAATAAAAAGAGTGTATCCAAAGAAGGGTGGAAAATTACCTGCTGACGAAGCAGTTGCAACTATAAGCACTGAAAAACTTTACAAGATAGCTGGAGAGTACGTGGGAAAAGATGACCCTGTTGCATTAGTTAGGGCACAATCTGGGCTTCCTGCACTCGGTGAAGTAATTGAACCTTTCGCATTCCCACACCTAGTAGCTGGATGGATGAGAGGATCTCACAACGGTCCAATAATGCCAGTAAGTCAAAAGAATGCAGTATGCACTAGATTTGATGGGCCACCAAGAGTTATCGCTCTTGGATTTCAGATAGCAAACGGAAGACTAGTTGGACCAGTTGATCTATTTGACGACCCAGCATATGATGAAGCAAGAAGAAAAGCACAAAGAGTTGCCGACTACATGAGGCGACATGGGCCATTTGAGCCACACAGACTGCCATGCGAAGATATGGAATATACAACTCTTCCGAAAGTTCTAAGGGAACTTGAAAAGAGATTTGAAAAATTATAATATATTATTATAATTAATTTTTTTATTAATTTTGGTTTTGATTTGAGATAAATCCAGATGTGTTCTTATCTTTTCCATTATCCAAAGTATCTAGAATTTTTTCTATTTGTTTTTGGACATCCTTTATTGGCTGACATGTATTTATGATGTTCCAATTATTTGCTAATTTTAATGCTTTTTCCCTCACTTTTACAAGGTCATCTAGATTTTCAAACATCTCTGTTTCATTTCTTTTAGATAATCTTTTTAGAGATTCTTCTGGCTCAACATCTAAAAAGAACATATATTCCGAAGTTGGAAGAACTGTAGAAAAAAACTTATAGAATAATTTTGCTAGAGGTAATGGTAAATATGCGACCCCCATAAGATAACGTACAACAATTAATGTGTCGCTTTTTCCGTGATACTTTCTAACAGACCTTATAACATCGAAAGCGTAGTATATAGATGCTTTAATATAGTTTAATTTTCCTTCGCCCAAAAGTGAGTTTTTTGCTTTTATTCCAAAAGTATTGTCATTTTCTGGGTGGGAACGTAATACTACACTCCCACCTCTTTTTAGGTATCTATCTCGAACTAAATTTGCATGGGTATCCTTCCCAGCACCATCTAATCCATCAATTATAATAAATCTCATTGTAGCACCAGAGCCAATAAGTAATAAAGACTCGTTGCAGAAAAACACGCAGTTAAATTATCAAGCCCTTTTGGGGTGACAGCTTCAAATATAGTTGCAATAAGTGGAACAAACAATAGAATTATGAAATTAATAGGCACTATATTAACATTTGAAAATATGTAACCATAGTATTTTAATGCAATCCACATAACAGCAATAAGTGTGAGATACATTGTTACTGATCCTTCAATACTCTTAGTTTCCCCAAAGAAATGATATTTTCTTTTTCCGAATCTAGTTCCAATTAAAGATGCCATTCCGTCTCCATAGGACATTGCAGCTATACCTACAGCAATAATCCAAGGTTTATCAAAAAATAAAAATGCAAGAACGGTCCAAGAAATAGCATAGTATACTAATCCAAGGCCATGACCAGAAGAAGATATTTTATCTTTAATCTTTAGTGGTGAATGGGGGCTCATTAAGAATGTTAATGGTATAAAAGGGGCTGCTGCTAGAAAAGTCATGGCAAATTTAGTTTCAAATATGGGCAATACAAACATTACATTTCCAACCATAATATGAAGAAACTTCCGGCTGAATATTTTATACTTAGATAACAGTTTTTCAGAGATAAAAAGTAAAACGGCCACATATCCATAAACTATTATTAGGCCGAGTATATCGCCGGATAACATTGTTTTAGATTTTCTATATTTTATATATAAGGCTATTGTATATGGGTGTTATCTTGATTTTTGAATTTATGTTAAATGTTAAATTAAAATTAATCCGTTAAGAAGAATATGCCAAAATTAAAAAATAAAATTTAGAGAAACTTGCTTCCTTCTTCAAGAAGTCTATTTGCAACATCTATTTCTATAGATGCTAGAACAAAATTCCTCTTTTTTATATTAACTTCTGCCCTATCTTTCATTCTTTTTGCTTGTTTAAAGAATTTTCTTGCTTCAGCATCGTTTTTTCCTCTCATAATTCATCACCTTTCAATGCTGATATAAATTATCGCTTTTTAATATTTAAATCTTTTGGTTAACTATTGATTAACAATAAAGAAATTAGATATCCTCATATCTTGAGTCTATAATCTCCCTTATTTTCTTGGCCTTTATCTCGCCTACACCTTCAACTTCCTTGAGTTCAATTTCGTCAGCATTAAAAACACTAAGAATGCTACCGAATTTTCTCAATAATCTCCTGGAAAGCACAGATGATACTTCGGGGAGACCTTCAACAATGAATAACTGTTTTTCCTTAAGACTCATTACTTTTTTTTCGCCCCTTATTATTGGCATACTACCCTTTTCTTTCTGCTCTCTAAGCGATATATCTACAAGAAAATTGGCTGTTTCTTCTTGACTTTTTGTAAAAATAATCCTAACCCTGAAATCCACAATAGCAGAGATAATGGCCCCACGGATAGATTTCTTATCCATATTTCTTATTGAATAAACATCTTCTCCTTCAACTATCAATATCGGAACTTCAAAAGTATTTGACAACGATAAAATTTGAGGAAAAAGATTTCCCTTGATAAGAGATTCAATAAAATCATTAGAGGATTTTCTTTCAATCCCCACTCTGTTAGATAGGATATAGTCCCCTACATCTAAACGATTTATCTTGATATTGGCAATTTCCGATAAGATTTTTAATAGCTTTTTGTCCTCTCTGTCATCAGCTATGATTTCTGGCATATCTACAAAATCTTTTAGTTTTCTCTGTCCTTTCTCTGCCATAACCATTTCATCACTTTTACTAAACTCCCTTTTTAATTCCATAACTGTATGCTTCATTTGCCTTTCTTTCATCTTGCTTGCCCAATAATACCCTTCGTCTCTTGTCTTTTCTGCCATAAGGATTACAACTTCCCCGCTCTTTCTTCTGGCAGTCCTACCTCTTCTTTGAATTGATCTTATTTCTGAAGGTACTGGTTCAAATAGTATTACCATATCTACTTCAGGTATGTCAAGACCTTCTTCAGCAACCGAAGTTGCAACAAGAACATTAAACTCTCCCAATCTGAATCTTTCAATTATCTCTTTTTGCTTTTTCTGGGATAGACCTTCATCACCTTTTTTCGAGGATTGGCCAACAAATCTTTCAACTTTTACCCCTTCATATTTTTCCAACTCTTTTACAATCCTCATCGTGGTATCCCTGTAGTGGGAGAAAATAATTAGGCTTTTTCCATTTATTACTTCTTTTATGACTAGTTCATATAATTTTGAAAGTTTTGGATGTTCTATTCCTCTTTGCTTAAGGTCATCTGCCATTGTTATTATCTTCATTAAAGTTTTTTCTGAAAGTAACTCCAACGAAGAACGGCTTTTACTATCCCTCATCCTTTTAAAATAGGATATTAATGGAGATATCCCTTGAGTTTCCAACAATTCTAGTGCATGATGCACTTTTAGTGCCTTAGCTTGAGATTTTAAAGCCCCATAATAAATAGATCTTTCTTGGATTGGTACTTCCTTTATTTTATTGTTTATTTTTATTACAGTATCCAATATTTCTTTTTTTGTAACCTCTTGTGATGAAACAAATCCAAGTTCTTTTAGAATTTTAATCTCTCTTTTTAATAATATCTCAAGTAACTTTTTAATTTCTAGAAATTCATCTGGAAGTTTTACAGTAATCCAAGATATATCTATATCCTGGATGTAAGGCTTTACATCAGGTGAGCTCTCATTTCTAATTTCTATATTTTCTATCCCCAGATTTTGGATAATCTCATTCATCTTTTCTTTATCTGATGCAGGTGAAGCAGTTAATCCCATTATTCTTATACTATTTGATTTTGCTTTTTCTGCTATGTAGGTATAGGCATAATCTCCTGTAGCACGATGTGCTTCATCAAAAACAATAAGGCCAAAATCTTCTAGATTTATTTTACCGCCTAAAATGTCATTTTCTATTACTTGTGGCGTTGCTATGATAACTAATGATTTGGTGTATAGTTCATCTCTTTTAGCAGGCGGTACTGTTCCAGTTAAAAGAGAAAAATTTTCTTTTTCAATATTTAAAACATCTGAAAACGATTTTAAATGTTGCTCGGCCAATGGTTTAGTTGGTGACAGAACTAAAACTTTCTTTTCTAAGGAGTGCAGTGTATAGGCTGCAAGTAAAATTCCTATGTATGTTTTACCAAGGCCTGTTGGTAAAATTACTAATGTATTTTTATCCTTACTTTTTACAAAAATAGCTTCTTGATAGGCTCTAGGTGAAATCTCCCCTTTAATAAAGGGGTGAGAAAAAGGCATTATCTTCCCATCTTTTCAAATTTCTTTTCAACATCATCCTTTTTCTTTATCTGCCAAACTATAATGTCATCTTTTTTTGTACTTTCAACTTTTCCTTCTTCCTGTAATCTCAATAAAAGAGATTTTGTTTTCATCAGACTTTCTTTTGTTTTTTCACTGATTGTCTCTGCAGAAAGAGGAGATTCTTCATTCTCAAGTAGTTTTAAAATTCTTTGATACATTAAATGCCTCCTAAAGCCCTTAACGAGGGAAGGGAAATCTAGCACTAGAGGTGAAAAAATATGAGAGGATTCTAAATTTTTCCTCCATTTCCCTTCCCAAGTATGATGATTACGTAAACATATAAATACTTTTCTATAGAATTTTATCTGTGAGGTATTTACAATATAGGGAAGATAATGGATATCTTTCAATGGGCATAGATGAGACTTTGCTGTTATTAAGGGCCGAGAATAAAATACCCGATACATTTAGATTTTATTCATTTTTTCCATCTTGTGTTTCTATTGGATATTTTCAGAGCATAAGATCTTCAATTGATTTAGATTACTGTAACAGAAATAACATTGATCATGTTAGAAGAATAACTGGTGGGGGAAATGTATTTCATGATTCTTGTGGCGAAATTACTTATTCCGTAGTGATGTCTGAAAAAAATGCACCTGAGAATATTCTAGAATCATTTGAGTACTTATATCAAGGTATTATTAAAGGATTAAAAAAGCATAATATTCAAGCTGAGTTTAAACCTCTAAATGACCTCTTTTTGAATTCAAAAAAACTCTCTGGTTCCGCACAAACAAGAAAATTTGGCGTTATATTGCAGCATGGAACCTTGATGTATAATTCCAATATCGAATTAATGGAAAAAGTTCTTAAAATATCTGATAAAAAAATAGAAATAAAAAAAAGAGTAACAACTCTTTTTAACGAAGGACACAATTTGGATAAACATGAATTAATTAAAAGTCTAAAAGAAGGATTTGAAGAAATATATGGGAAATCAGAAGAAGAAAATTTATCCAGAGAAGAATTAATTCTTGCTAAGAAATTATCTGATGAAAAGTATGAAACAAAAGAATGGAATAATAAAAGATAATAGAAGAAAAAATATGAACTCAAATTGTTTTAGGAACTATTTTATCAATAAACTCGTAAGGATTTTCTACATAGATTTTTACTTTAATTGGCCCCAGTGGAGAGACTCTGGATAGATTTACCCTGCCTGCATATGCAGCCTGCTTATTCATAGAAAAAGATATTTTTGTTCCCTTTGTACCTTCCTTTAGTACCATATTTACACTGTCCCTAATTGCGTCAGAATATACTAATTCTATAAATCGTGAGAGAACACTATCTTCTTCTGAATAGCCAATAATTTCGTTATTTTCCTCTTCGACTTTGATATCGGGGAAGATATTTAATATTGAATTTTTTACCTTTTCAACGTCTTCTGTTGATTTTACATTAGCAATAACTTTTATTTTAAAGCTCATATTTTTTAATCACCCTGTTGATATTGGCCCTATAATCTTCTAGGGTGCCATTATTATCTATTATAACATCGGATAAAGCTAAAGCTTCACCCAATCCCCAAGAAAGTTCCCTTAAATCTCTATTATAAAAATCTTCAATGTTCTTTGGATCATCTGCCCTTTCTCTATTTTTCAATCTTTCAAATCTTAGGCGTGGAGAAGTATGTATTCCAACTAGAAAAAAATCCAATTCTTTCCTAAATCTTTCAATTTCCTTTAGACCTCTGATTCCCTCAATTATGAATTTACCGTCCTGAGTTTCATTAATTCTATCTAATGTCAAAATGGCTATTGCATCAAGTCCTTCTTTGTCTCTAAGCATTTGTGCAACTTTTCCACTTTCTTCAAGGGAATAACCTCTTTTCACAGTTTCTTCTCTTACGATATCCCCCATAGATATGAACCTATATCCGTAGCTTATCGCTATATTTACAAATTCACTTTTACCTGAACCTGGCATACCTACAACTGCTATCATCCAACCACCTTAGCTTCTGAAACTATTGAAGGTGTTATCATACCACCGGTATTTTTAATCTCTCCATAAACTCCTTTAACTTTACTCAAGAACTCAAATACATTTCCAGATATCATTCCATGTTTAATTGGGTGGATCTTATCACCATTTTTTATAAAGAAACCACTAGAAATTTCAACAGAAAAATCTCCCGAAATTGGATTTGCTGTATGAGCACCTCTCAATTCATTAATAATAAATCCTTCACGAATACCTTCTATTTTATCGCCTTCAATAATGAAGTTAGTAGTACTAATGGAAGGAAGGGATTTATAGTCTCTTTCAGAATTTCCTGTTGATTCAATCCCAAACTTTTTTCCATAAAAGTCATCATAAAGATACTGCTTTAATATTCCTTTTTCTAAAACAACATTTCTTTTTGTGGGATTACCGTCACCATCAAAATTTGCAGATGCAACACCATAATCAATAGTGCCGTCATCTATCATCGTAAGGTTTGTTATTTTCTCTCCAATTTTCCCTTTTAGAAAGCTTCTATTTTTATCAACGCTTTCTGCGAAAAGATGAGATATAAATGTATTAGAAAACAACGAAGAAACTGCTTCTGGTTCTAAAATGACATCGCAATAATTCGATTGGATTTTTTTTGCATTACTTGTTTCTTTAGCTTTTAATGCCGCCTTTTCTCCAATTGGAGTAAAATCAAATTTTTTTCGCATAATATTGTAATCAAACCCTGTAGATACATCTTCATTCTTATAAATGGCTGATATATACCCAAAAAGAGTTGCATATTTTTGGTTTAGGGAAATACCAGTTGACGAGGAAATAGACTCTTCATGGAATGTAAGATTTGTGCTTCCAGAAGATGGAGTTCCTTCTTTTTCTTCACATCCTTTAATCATGTCTATTGAGTAATTCATTAGATCATCAGAATTTATAGAATATAATGAGCTATCAACTAGATTTCTATTTGATATCTTCTTAGGAGAGGGCAGACTAACAAAATCTTCTCTTGCTCTTGAAACTCTAAGAACTTTGTATGCTGTTTTAACACATTCTTCCAAACCATTTATATTATTAGTAAAAGAAAATCCTTGTTTTTTCCCGTCGACTACTCTCACTCCAACTCCTATAGTTTCTTTTTCTTCACCGATTTCCACATTATTTCTTTCAATGTCGTAGGAAATAACCTTAATTTTCTGAGCAAAAACTTCCCCTTCAGAATTGATAAGCTTCATTGTTTTATGGGCAATTTCTTCTAAATCCATCTATACACCTAATTAAATAAAGTATTGGACATTAAAAAAGTTTCTTATGATTCTTTTTTGGATAAATCAAAATAACAACCTGCAAACCATTTAAATATAAGTAATAATATGAATTGTATGGACATAGCAAAGGACAAGGCTTCAATTGAAGCTATTCTTTTCATTTCAGGGGAACCTGTTCCAATATCTAAGTTGTTGAAAAAAATTGGTGTGAAGGATAGGGAATATGTAGAGGGTTTAATAGAAAATCTTTCTAAAGACTATCGTGAGAGAGGCAGTTCTCTAGAAGTAGTCAGGGCAGTAGAGGACAGATATACTATGCAAGTAAAAAATGAATATTCCTTATTAACTGCAGATTTTGCTCCAAAATCAGAAATAAGAGGTGCAGTTCTGAAAACTCTAGCTATTATAGCTTACAAACAACCCCTAAAAAAATCAGATTTAGTTAAATATAGGGGTAGTCAATGCTACGAACATGTAAAAGTCTTAGTTGAGGCAGGTCTTTTAGATGCTGAGCCATGTGGAAAAACAAAGATTCTGAAAACAACTTCAAAATTCTCTGAAATTTATGGTCTTGAATCTTCTACCCCTACTGAGATTAGAAAATTCATGGAAAGCATTTTGAAATAAAAACTTTTATAAAGAACTTATCCTTTAACCGCATGTTGAAAAGTATGACAGACCTAAACAGAATTGTTCAGGAAATCAGAAATTATGAGGGCGTTAAAAGAAAAAATCCGATTAAACACTTAATTAATCAATTCAAGCCCTTTTCTAATTATGGGAATACTATCATTGATTTTGGCGATGATGCTGCTGTTTTAAAAGGCGATTGTAATTATCTACTTCTTGCGGCAGATGGGATTTGGGCAAATCTCTTAAACGATCTTTTCTGGGCAGGATACTGTGCCGTACTTGTTAATGTCAATGATATCTATGCAATGGGGGGCAAACCTATTGCAATGGTCAACATAATGTCTTTAAAAAAGACCGATAATTGCAAGGATTTACTCGAAGGGATTAAGACTGGGTGTGATAAATTTAAAGTTCCAATGGTAGGGGGCCACCTTCACCCAGATACTGAAAATACAACTGTATCCGTTTCAATAATGGGAAACGCTTCAAAGATACTTTCAAGTTTTTCTGCAAAAGAAGGAGAAGACATAATTCTTGCAATGGACATGGATGGCCGACGTTATAATAATTTTCTTAATTGGGACACCACACTTAACAAATCATCCGAAGAATGTCTTTCAAAACTAGGTATAATGAACGAAATTGCCGAAAAAGAACTTTCATTTGCCGCTAAAGATATTTCAAATCCTGGCATATTGGGAACTATTGGAATGTTGCTTGAAACATCTAGAAAAGGCGCAATAATTGATGTTGATGAAATTCAAAGACCAGAAGGTATGGACTTTATAGATTGGCTAAAAATTTATCCAGGGTATGGATTCACCTTAACATCATCTTCAGAAAACACCGACAAAATATTGTCTCTTTTCAAAAAACAAAAAATTGATGCCAGGATTATTGGTAAAGTTACAAATGATAATCTAATGACATTACAAGATAAAAATCAAAAAATGACTTTATTTGATTTTAATAAAGACATAATAACCGGGATAAAATAAGTAACTTTTTAAATTACCTTTTTCTATACTTACCATGAGATGCAATGATTGTGAAGACTCTTTCTGCATGGAAGGAATCAACTGTTATGATAAGGAAATAAGAGATTACGCTGAAGAAGAAATAAGAAAAGAAGAAAATCTTAATTTTTACATTACTTCAACAGAGCTTGAAGTCGATGCTTATATGAAACTTCCAAGAGTCCTTGAATTAATTGAATTTGCTAAAAGGATGAACTACAAAAAACTCGGTATAGCATCCTGCGTTGGATTGAAAAATGAATCTCAAGTTCTTACAGATTTACTAGAAGAGAAGGGTTTTGAAGTGTCTCTTGCCATATGTAAATCTTGTGGAATTGG
>LNGC01000043.1 GCA_001587715.1 Candidatus Methanofastidiosum methylothiophilum
AATCGCTTTATCACAGCATTCGATCGCTTCGGAGTATTTTCCTTGTAAGAAAAGTGTACTCCCCTTGTAGAACCATGTATCAACACGATTTGGATCTATTTCAATAGACTTGTCGAAACATTCAATCGCTTCGGAGTATTTCCCTTGTCTTGTAAGTACCACTCCTTTTTCGTTCCATGCTCCTTTATAGTTTGGATCTATTTCAATAGACTTGTCGAAACATTCAATCGCTTCGGAGTATTTCCCTTGTCTTACAAGTGCATATCCTTTGTGATACCATATAGAAGCTGAATTCGGGTCTATTTGAATTGCTTTATCGAAGCATTCAAGAGCGTCGGTATATTTGCCTTGATAAGCAAGTATAGCGCCTTTACCCGTCCATGCAGGAGCTAAATTCGAATTTAGAGCAATGGTATTTTCATAGCATTCAAGAGCGTCGGTATATTTGCCTTGTGAGAAGAATGCATTTCCTTTGTCGCCCCATGCATCAGCATAATTTGGATCTATTGCAATCGCCTTATCATAACATTCTATAGCTTCAGCATATTTGCCTTGTTTGTAGAATGTATTTCCTTTATCGTACCATTCTACAGCCTCATTCTTTCCTTGAGTGTTTGTTACTTCTTGTTTCTGTTCCACACTCTGATTCTCTAGAGTAGTTGTTACTTCCTCTTTATCTTCTACCGTTTGATTAGACGGTGATGTGTTCTCACTGCAACCCACTATCAATAGAGTGCTTATGAGAATCAAGACTAAGATAGTTATCTTAATTTTTCTTACCATGATCATAATATCACACAATAATCTTGCCTTTTCCATATATTTAAGGATATGGAAAAAAATAGGGAAAATAGGGAAAAGGGCTATCCTGAAAATAGCTGGGGGAAATGATTTGGATTGATTGATGCTTCTTCCATAAAGATCCTATGCCCTATCGATTTCCTTCATGACATCTGCAAAAAATGAGAACGATATAATGTTCATGATAAAATAAATTATTACCGGTATAAATGAAAGGCCATTTGACAATCGCATGGCTAGAAATGGGTCATAGAAGAAAAGGCCCATCGGAAGGAAAGATATAGCATAATATACCAGATTCAGAACGAGGAAAATCATCCAGGCGCCAAGGTATTTTTTAGTAATAGTATATTTCTTTATCAAAGAGAAATTGAAAGCCTCGTCGAATTTATCATTTCTGTAGTAATTCAGAATAGCCACAGGAAGGAAATACCAAGTAAATATGAACACCACAAAAAAAATTATTAGAAACGGCAGCGCATCGATGAGCGTATTTAACATCATAGGCATTATTTCATTTCTCATATAATTCATTATTTCAAGTGCAAGTTCAGGAGACCCAGACTTAGAAGATAAGGCCAGAAGATAATTGAAGTCCATCGATTCGATTGCTCTAATGAAGCGCGGGACGAAATGTTTGAAGAAAATAATTAGATATGTCAAAGTTAGAGGAATTGAATAAATAAATTCTATCAAGTATCCCTTTAAGCCCTTGACAAGCATATCCTTTAGGTCGCCCCATTCGGCCATCTTTCCCGTTTGCACATCTTTCTTAATGTCAGAACATTCAAGTATATAACCAAAGGATATCCAATTAACTATAGGCACAAAACTGGCTACTATTCCAATGAGTAGCTTACTAAAATCCGAAAAAGGTTTTTTAAATGATATAGTATAATTTACCATTTCATCACTGAATTGTATTATGCCTTTTCCATATATATAAGAATATGGAAAAAAATAGGGAAAATAGGGAAAAAGATTTCTTTTTCAATTTTAATATTTGGCCCTAAAAATAACACTGGTAACTCATTCAGTTTAACTTAATAAACTATGAATTTGTTATTCTTTGTTACCGAGTTCATCAACCGTGTCAAAACATTCTTGGGCTTCTTCATATTTGCCTTGGTAAAAAAGTAGATTCCCTTTTTCTTTCCATGCTCGTGCATAATTTGGATCTATTTCAATCGCTTTCTCATAGCAGGTCATTGCTTCGTCATATTTGCGTTGTGAAAATAGTGCTATTCCTTTACTGATGAGAAATACAGAAGAATTATCTGGATCTATCTCAATCGCCTTATCGTAACAGGCTATTGCTTCATCAAATCTGCCTTGTACTAAAAGCACAATCGCTTTGCCTGCTAATGCAGTTGTATATTCTGGATCTATCTCAATCGCCTTATCGTAACAGGCTATTGCTTCATCAAATCTGCCTTGTGCAAATAGTGCATCGCCTTTACTACTCAATGCAGTTGTATATTCTGGATCTATCTCAATCGCTTTCTCATAACAGACTAGTGCTTCATCATATTTACTTTTAATATGAAAAACAAATCCCTTATATATCCAAGCTTCTTTGTAACTAGAATTATTCTCCAACACTTTGTCAAATTTAATCATAGCTTCATCATACTTTCCCTCCTTGAGGAGAGATTCTCCTTCATTAAAAAATTCTTCAGGAGTTTTCTGCTCTGATACACATAATGCTGTCAAAAAAGTTGAAATGAGTAGAGATATTAAAAATAATCTAATTCTATACATATTCTAACCTCAGATTACTTGATATATTCTCCTAAAAATATCTTGATTATTGCTAATAGGATAAATCCTAGTACAAGAAATATTGCGGGAACAAGTCTTTTACGTTTAGGTTCAGAATCCCGGGGATCATAAAAATAAACCATAACTTACTTCTCCACATAATTTTCTTCTTTTGAACCAATAAATTATCAATTTTCCATATATATGCCTAGGAAAATAGATTTCATTTTTGGTAGATTAGTGATTCGGCCTTTTCCCATAAAATCCTTGATTCGTTAATCAGATCATAACTAGTATTATAAAGGGAGTTCGTGTTTGACTCATGCCAATCATTCAATTCTTCATAAATATCATTGAAGTTGAATAATTGACATTTTTCATATTCTACATTTGCTGCATATTCACTAGCTTTTCTGTATTCTAACTTTTCTACAAATTTTAGATATTCTATACGTTTTAAGTTATTAGCATTCTTACATCGTATATATGAAATAGCCTTTTTAGATGAATTAAGTCTTACCACTTTGTTAACTTCGTATATCCTCATAACTCCCATACTAAAATAATCAATACTACTCTTTTCATATTTAATAAGTTCATGAAAAGTTCCGTTTTTATTTTCTTCAGTTATAGCTTTAATACAGTAAAAACGTGCGGCGTCTAAATTAAGATATGATTTTCTATAAACAAAAACTTCGCTGTACAATGCTTCGTTGAATACATTATGCCCTTCAATTGATTTGTCTATTGATTGAATCTTAAGTTCGATTGCAGCCTTTTGCCACTCTTGCATAGGGAGTCCATTTGCTTCTTCTAATTTTGATTTGGCAGATTTGAGGTGAAACTCTAGTTCATCTTGGGTCTTTATAATACCAGAATATTGCTCCTGGGCCGTTTTATCAAATTGGATTAGCGTATTCTCGATATCCTCATCTGATGCATTAACATTAAGTTGGATAAGGCTAAGTCCATAATATATATTATCCACTTTTTCGTTATATGTTGGAAATACTTCGATATATGTATTTATCTCTTCATCACATTTAGTTATTAGATTATTTACCTCTTTTGTTGCCGGATCATAGCCTGATCTAATCCATATCATTGAACCTACAGAGATCACTAGAAATACTAAGAACAAGGCCCCTATTATTTTATTGTGAGTTTTTAAAAACTTAAATCTGGCCTTATCTTCTAAGTCTTTACCACAGTGAAGACAGATATCCCAAGAGTCGTTTATTTCCTTATTGCAGTAGGGGCAATAATCCTTGTCATCATTTAGGGCCTCTAAATCTGTATAATCCTGAGACTCTGCTTCTTCATATTCCCCATATTCTTTATTCCTTGAGAATATCTCGCATCTCATCTTAGTTATGAGACCACTGTACAAAACAAGGGCGATTATTACTATAGTTATAATGTATAATAATAGTGACAGATAGATAATATTCGTATACTCTGGACGTCCATTGTATGTCTTAATAATCCCGACTAAAATAATCCCCATGATGAGCGCTATTGATCCCGTTAAGGGTCCTCGGGCTATGTCAGATTCAGTTCTCATTATACTCTAATTGAAACTTTTCCATATATTTAAGGATATGGAAAAAAATAGGGAAAATAGGGAAAAGTAATTAGGACTTAAGTTAAGAGATCCTTCTCTAATTTTACTCGTAAAAAATACTCTATTAAAAAAGGAATAAAAAATAATAGAATCATTCATCTAAGTTCTTCGGCTTTATCTAAGCATTCTTGGGCTTCTATATTCTTCCCAAGTATTTCGAGTGCAAGTCCTTTACCATTCCACGCATCAGCATTATTTGGATCTATTTCAATGGCTTTGTCAAAGCATTCGACGGCTTCGTGATAGTTCTCAAGTATTCCAAGGGCCCAGCCTTTATTGTTCCAGGCTTCGGCAAAATTTGGATCTATTTCAATGGCTTTGTCAAAACACTCAATTGCTTCGGAGTATTTTTCCATGCTGGCAAGTACGGCCCCCTTATATCTCCATGGCTCGGCAAAATTTGGGTCTAGTGTAATGGCCTTGTCAAAACACTCAAGAGCTTCCGAGTATTTGCCTTGCTGCCCAAGTGCCCACCCTTTATTGCTCCAAGCAAGTGCATAGTTTGGATTTAGTTCAATCGCCTTGTCGTAGCAAGTTATTGCTTCGGGGTACTTACCAAAATCGTATTCTATACCCCCTTTGTATGCCCACGCTTCTACAAAATTTGGGTCTAGTGCAATAGCCTTATCAAAGCATTCTACGGCTTCGGAATATTTGCCTTTTTCATAAAGTGCAACTCCTTTGTTATACCATACTAATACATTATTTGGATCTATTGTAATCACCTTGTCATAACATTCGATAGCTTCAGAGTATTTGCCGTGGTCTGTAAGCGCATTTCCTTTGTAGATCCATACTTCTGCAAAATTTGGGTCTAGTGTAATGGCCTTGTCATAGCATTCAATTGCTTCGGAGAATTTGCCCTGATAGTAAAGTGCAACTCCTTTGTTGTTCCACGCAAGTGCATTATTTGGATCTAGTGCAATTACTTTGTCATAGCATTCAATTGCTTCGGAGAATTTGCCCTGATTTGCAAGTGCAAATCCTTTGTTACCCCATGCACGTGCCAAATTTGGATCTATTGCAATCGCCTTGTCAAAGCATTCAATTGCTTCGGAGAATTTACCTTGTGCTAGAAGTGTAGTTCCTTTGTTGCTCCATGTTAGTGCAAAATTCGGATCTATTGCAATCGCCTTGTCAAAGTATTCAAGTGATTCTGAGAATTTGCCTTGTTTTCCAAGTTCAATTCCTTTCTCATTCAATATGAGCAGATTTTCTTTTTGAGTTACACACCCCACTAATAGGAAAATTCCTAGAATAATCAAAGATAAAGCGATTAAACCAAGTCGTCTCTTATTAGGTATTTCGATTCTACTCTTCACCCTTCTCATAATCTTATTATCCTCTTAATTATTAAAAACCTAAAATCATTCAATACTTCTTAGTAACTAATCCAGAATTAAGATTAATTTCAATTCCTCCAATTCTCTTTGAGAAGAAATTGTAAAGTCCACAGACGATTGCTGCTGCGATAGCCATGTATATTGCGGAAAAGATTGGATTGACAATAATTCCATTAAGAACGAGGCTTCCATAAAACGAAGGATCGCTCTGAAAAATTGTTGTGAATGGCCTGGCCACAGTCCAAAATACAATGGAGATTATCCCCGAAATTAATCCATATACCAATCCCACAATTGCGGCTACCTTAAAAATTGTTGTAAGCCTAAATCTTTTTAGAATGTATTTCATGTACTTTCAGCCTCGATTGTTGTATTTGGTACTACTCCTGCGCTAGTCTCTTCAAATTCCGTTAGCTCAAAGATAACGCCACCAGTTTTTTTTGCAACAAGATTGTATATCCAAGAGTACAATGCACCTGTCACTGCCCCGCTAACGGTGTAGAATATGGGGTAGATAATGATTGACCATCTGCTAAAAAATATTCTAAAAAAGGATTGAAATAGTGGGTCCTGAATGGGCGGAAGCCCCATCGACCTTGACATGGAGGATATCAATGCCCCGATTAACAATCCAAATGTAAATCCTACTAGAGCTCCAAAAGCTGTTGAAATCTTTACAACTGATTTTATTCCAAATCTCTTTATTTCATATTCCAAAAAATCACCTTTTATTTTTTCACTTTTATATGGCCTTTTCCACATATTTAAGGATATGGAAAAAAATAGGGAAAATAGGGAAAAGTTTATCTAGTTTGTTTTATAGGTATCTGCCCTATTCTTCCTCATTATCAATATATTTGCCTTTACAGTTTGATCGCTATTATTGTAAAAGATAATATGCCAGGTGCCTGAATAAGGGGCCTGGAAATAGGTTTCCCCATTGGCAAATTTATCCGGCATGTTGTAGAAATTACATTCTTCTCCTTTGTTGTACAAGTCATAATTATCGTTGTCCATGCATAGTACTTTGATGGGCGAGGAAATATTATAATCAAATAATAATCTGTAACCACCTGAAATATCTGTTTTTACAATAAATGTTTCGCTAGGTTTAATTTGCATGTACCCGTTGCTACTATAAACAATTGAATAAGAATAATAATCCGGTGGAGAAGAAGGGTACGTAAATAATGATATATTCCCATACAGGATTACTAAGCCCGATAAAAGCATGACCAAGACAATCACTGCCAAAAAATACTTTTCATTCTTTCTGCTCTGACCATCTTTTCTTTGCTCCAGTTTCTTGCCGCAATGCAGGCAGATGTCCCAATAGGCTTGTATTTCCCTATTACAGCTTGGGCAATTAGAAATATGCTTCACATCAGATTCGTCATAATTTTGATAGATCTCACTTCCTTTGTACTCTTCTATGTAGTACTCAGGATTTGTTAGTAAAGATTTTTGCCTTGAATAGAAGTAAAGGGCTAAGAGTAGTGTGATAACTATAAACGGTACAATATATAATAGATTAAATTCTGTCCGTATCCTTATAATAAAGGGAATTATACATGCCATAACTGCAAAAAGTAGTATATCATTTGGATCCAAGATCTCTTTTTTATTTTGCATTGAGCGGATCAGGTTCTTTCGCATCCCATGTCTAAAAATAGCAGTATCATTTTTGTTGAAAATTATGAGGGTGCCTTTGTCGTGTGGAACAAGTCTTATTTTGTTCTCATCGCTATAACCATAGGTTAATGCGTAAAAATGGAATGGTGTTTTGTGGCCTGATTTATATAGCTGGATAAAATCTCCCTTTTCTTCTATTTCTATTTGCTTTTTGCCAAGCCACTCCTTGATCTCACTCTTGACCTGTTCTATGCCCTTGCCTTCTATCAGATAAGCCTTACCAGGTTTGAAGTCAGATGTCATTTATTTTGGCTCCTTATTTTCCTACTGCTCACTAATGAAAAAATCAATTTTTTTATCATATTCTTTCACATAGTGATTGGGTAATTTTGCAGGAGATAACTTTCGTTTATGATTGTAATAATAGAGATATACTACTGTGAATAAAGAAATAACTCCACATACCCCAATAAAAATCTCCGGAAGATTTAGTATTTCTCTAGTAATATAAACAAGTATTAGCCATGAAAGAAAGAATCCAATTGGGAGATAGATAGCAATTTTAATATAAAAAGAATTAATGTCAATGTTTAGTTCTTCCTTGCCATTTAAGTATCTTATAAGGTCAATTCTTTTCTGCTCACGTAGTGCTATCAGTTGCCCACTCTTCTTGTATATCTTATGGTGGAATACAACGATTGTTCCATCGTGCTCAGGTAGTAATTTCAAATATATCCATATATCATATACCAACCCATATGAATGTTCATATTTTGCATATCCCTCAATCAGATTGTCGTTATTGTATATAACGTCTATTTCATTTTTCTCTAGCCATTCAAGAACTTTACTTCTCACCTGCTCTAAACTCTTGCCTTCGATAAGGTAGACCTTGCCGGGAAAGAATTCTCGTTTGTTTGAGGAAAATAAATTTTTAATTTTTTTCATTCAATCTCTCCCTTGTACTCTTCAACTTTGTATTCTGGAAGGTTTGCCCTCTTTTGAATTTCTTCATCGCTATATTTTTTATAGAACGGTATCCACCCTATGGTTGTAAGGATCAGCACAGGCAATATGATGAAATCGGTATTCTCTATATTCTTAGTTATTATAATTAGCAAAGAAATTATAAAAAAACTCAATATAAAACTAAAAACTCTGGCATCAAAGATGAAAAGCATTTTGTATTTGATTTTTAATTCTTTTTTCCCTTCTAGAAATCTTACTAGATCCAGTCTTTTTTGCTCTAGCAGATTCTTATACTTATCCTCAATTGGCATTCCTGATTTGAAAATAATTAATGTATTTGGGCCTTTTGGGTATATGCTGACGTTAATGTTTTCATCGGTAAACCCAGGAACTAGCCCATGTGTTTCTATTCTATTTCTCTTCTCGAATCTTATTTCAATCTTATTATGGCACAGCCACTCTCTAATCTCACCTTTTACCTGATTTACGCTTTTTCCGTTTATCAGGTAAGTTTTTTCTGGTACATAATCTGATTTTATCTTTTTAGGAACTTTCTCTTTTGCCTGGAAAGCATAGATGTATACGAATGCAAGAATAGCAAGTAATGAGAATAAGGAAACGATATAACCGAAAATGATTTTTGTCTTTATCCAGAAAACAGCATTTGATAGGAGACCTAATGTCCCAACAATAAACAAGTCTTTGCCCATGGGATGACTTTGGAAGTAAGTGAAAATATCTTGGTAGGTCTCAGACAATCCTTCTCTTGAATCAAATCTGTGCATACTTACCTGGATATACAGATACAAAAGAGGAAACGCAAATATAAAGAAAATCTGGAATCCATATTCAATATTCTGATTCCACCCTTCATAATAATTCCAGACATTATTAAGGCCGACCCTGGATAAGAGTATGAGCCATAAAACAATCCCTACATTACTTAACGTCATGAGCCTAACTATTTTTGTTTTAATTAAAAAGATAAAATCCATAAATAGAGAAATGAAGAATGTAAAAATAAGAACATAGAACTGTAGTTCTTTTGGCGATATTGAATCTAGAAGCATTTACATAAATCTCTTTTCCACATATTTAAGGATATGGAAAAAAATAGGGAAAATAGGGAAAAGCTAATTTAAAATTAAGATCTCAATTTCAGAGATAATTTCGCATATCAACTATTATGCGAAATAATTATACATTTGTGTTTTATTTTAAACAATTTGATTAGGCTTTAAAAATAAGGCCAATTTCTAGCCCTTAATAAAATTAGATATACTTAAATAAAATAATAGTGTAGGAACATATATTGTATTTATGTTTTTATAAAGGTGAATACGTGGTAAATAATTCTCCATCTACAACTTTTTTATCCTACAGCCATAAAAATAGAGACATTGCTGAAGAAATCGATAATTTCTGTTTATCTATAGGGAAAATTCTAACTAAAGATGATAGAGATATTAGATACAAAGACAGCATTAGCGGGTATATGAAAAAAATAAGACAAAGTGATTTTGCAATACTCTTGATAAGTGATGATTTTCTTAAATCAATCAATTGCATGTATGAGGTTTATGAATTAATAAAAGAGGAAGATTATAAGGATAAAATTCTTCCCATACTTATTGAGCCAATCAATATATTCACCTATGAAGGTATTTTAAATTATATTAATTATTGGGATGAAAAAGAAAAAGAATGTAGAAACAAATTAAATGAAAAAGATCCTTTAAAAACAATTAAATTGAGAGAAGACCATAAGATAATAGATAACATTGGCCATGAAATAGGGGACTTCTTAGAAATTCTTAAGGGCATTAAATGTAAAACATATGAAGAGATCAAAAAGTCAGGATACATAGACATAATAAATATTATAGCAATAGATGATAAACAAATAGCAAAGGAAATATTCAATATTAGAAACTTGGCGGACAATGAAGATAAAGAATTAAACTTAGAATCTTTGTTAACAAAATATCCTAAAAACAAAGAACTTATGTTTTATAAGGCATTATTATATAGTGAAAAAAAAGAATATAAAAAGAGTAAAAGATACTACGAAGATTTAATTGATTCTTATCCAAATTTCCCTTCAGCATATAATAATTTAGGCAGTTTGTTGTTTGATCACTTTAATGAGTATGATAAAGCTAGAGCATGTTATGAGAAAGCTATTGAATTAGACCCTTATTATGTTAATGCCCATAATAATCTTGGAATCTTATTATTTACTCAGTTCAAACAACCTGGCGAAGCTAAGAAATATTATGAGAGGGCCATAGACTTAGATCCTAAATTTGCCAAAACTTATACTAACCTAGGAATATTACTATACACCTTTTATAATGAGTATGATAAAGCTAGAGCATGTTATGAAAGAGCCATTGAACTAGATCCTAATTTGGCCTTTGCACACAATAATCTTGGAAATTTGTTGTTTGATCACTTTAATGAGTATGATAAAGCTAGAGCATGTTATGAGAAAGCTATTGAGTTATATCCTGATTATGTTGAGGCCAACTATCATCTTGGAATCTTATTATTCACTCATTTCAATGAATCAGACGAAGCTAAAAAGTATTACGAGAAGACCTTAGAACTAAATCCTAATTATCCCCCGGCACTCTATAGCCTTGGTTATTTATTATTGTCTTCAAATCGTTATAAAAAATACAATAAACGAGCGAAAGAACTTATCGAGAAGGCAATTAGATTAGATCCCACTTTGACTAACAAACAAGGTATATATATTATAAACGGTAAAAATTATTTTTAAGAAAAAATATATATCCATATGTTAATTTTCTTCAGCCCAATCCTTAGCAAGTAGTTTTGCCTGCTCCAAAACTGTTTCTGTGGCCTTCTTTTGCTTGTCAGGTGGATATCCGTATTTCTTTAGAATTCTTTTTACCATGACTCTCATCTTTGCCTTGACATTTTCTCTATAGACCCAGTCAATCGTGACATTTTCCCTAACTGTCTTTACTAAATCTATTGCAATTGCTCTTAGGACTTCATCGCCAAGGATCTTAACTGCACTATCATTTGTTTCTAGAGCATCGTAAAACGCTAGCTCTTCTTCGGTAAGGCCTAACTCCTCTCCCTTTCTAGAAGCATCTCTTATGTCTCTAGCAAGCCCTAGTAATTCTTCAATTACTTCTGCAGCCTCAATGCTTCTATTTTGGTATCTCCTAATGGCATTTTCAAGTCTTTCAGAAAATAATCTTCCCTGGACTAAGTTACTTCTGCTTCTTGTTTTTATCTCATCATTTAATAACTTCTTTAACAGTTCAAGAGCTAGATTTTTGTGCTCCATTCCCTTTATTTCTGAAAGAAACTCCTCTGATAAAATTGAGATATCTGGATTTTTAAGGCCAGCAACTTCAAAAATATCGATTATACCCTCTGGCACAATTGCATTAGAGATGATCTGCTTTATTGCAGAGTCGTATTCTTCTTCTGACTTTGTCCCGACTTCTAGTTTTCTGATACGAGATTTGATTGCTTGGAAAAGTGCAACTTCATCTGCTATTTTCGCTGTATCCTCATGGGGTACAGATAGTGCAAAAGCTTTTGATAATTCAGTTACTACCTGACAATACCTCTCTGGCCCGTTTTCCTGCTGCAGAATGTGCTGATGCGCTGCTGTAAGAATTGTCATTTTCTGTCTTGCAGTGGCTTTGAAAAATTCTTTGTAATTAAATCCGTAGAAGAAGTTACACGTAGCCTCATACTTTGAGTTCATAATGGCCACAGCTTCTTCTTGATTGAATACCGGTTTGCCACTGCCTCCACTTTCTGTGTAATCTGCTAGGGCATTCTTTAGCTCTTGTGCGACACCCAAGTAATCAACTATAAGTCCCCCAGGTTTGCCCGGGTATACCCTGTTTACCCTTGCTATCGCCTGCATAAGGCCATGGCCTTTCATCGGCTTATCTAAATACATGGTGTGAAGACATGGCACATCAAAGCCAGTTAACCACATATCCCTTACAATTGCAATTTTTAATGAGTCCAAAGGGTCCTTTAGCCTATCTCCTAGTTTCCTTCTTCTATCCCTGTTTCTGATATGTTTCTGCCAGTCTACGGGATCACTTGCAGAACCAGTCATAACAATTTTGATAATCCCCTTAGTATCATCTTCATCATGCCACTCTGGCCTTAACTTTACAATCTCATTATACAGGTCAATACAGATTCTTCTACTCATACATACTATCATAGCCTTGCCTTGAAGTGCCTTCTCTTTTTTTTCAAAATGGGATACGATGTCATTTGCAACTAGAGCTACTCTCTTGTCACTTCCTACTATCGCCTCAAGCTTCCCCCAT
>LNGC01000044.1 GCA_001587715.1 Candidatus Methanofastidiosum methylothiophilum
AAGAACTTCACAAGCCTTTGCCATAGTTCCACCAGTTGAGATTATATCATCAACAATTGCAACATCTCGATTTTTAGTATTAATTTCTTTTGGTCTTATCTCAACAGTATCCCCAGATAGTCTTGTCTTTTCAAGATGATCGAACTCTGCTTCCATTTGATTAGCAACTATCTTTGCCCTTTCAACTGAACCTTTATCCGGAGAGATAATAACGGGCTCTTTAAGATTTAAATCCATTAAATAGTCTGCAATTAAAGGCATAGCAGATAAATTCTCTCCTTTCATAGCTTTAGTGATCTTCAAATCGTGTATATCCACAGTGTACTTTGATTCAAGGTCAAATCGGTCTATCATTTTTGCTAGAGAAATCCCAGAAACAGACTCCCAGTCTTTAAACCTTTTATCCTGTCTTGCATACGCCATATATGGAATTAATAGATTAATCTTAATATCCAAATCCTTCAAGGCATCAATCATGAAAAAAAGCTGCATTATATGTTCATCTTGTGGATAGTACAAGGATTGCACTATGAGGATCTCTTTAATATTTTTGACCCTCTCATCGAATTTGATATACCCTTCGCCATCTGGAAATCTTTCAAAGTGGCAGTCAATTATTTTAAAATCGCCTTTTAACTTTTCTAAAGTTGTTTTTGATGATAGTGAGGTAACAAACATTGAAACACCTTAAATTAGGTATATCCAAACATTAATATATTTTTCTCTTTATAAAGATAATAGAAGCACGATATATTTTTAAAGGCCAGACAAGTATAAAACTTAAAGTCTTTCTAGAGGAAATCATAATGGCTAAGAAAAAATCTTCTATCCAAGAAGTAAAAGAAAAAGATGTAGAATCAATAAATGAAGAACTGGTAGATATAACAGAAGAAGTTAAAAAAGTTAGGGAACAAATTAAATCTTTTTATGATGTTTCTACCACTGAAGAAATAGAAGTGCCTGAAAATCTTATTGATCAGGTAATTGGTCAAGATCACGCCGTTGAAATTGTTAAGACAGCGGCCAAACAGAGGAGAAATGTATTATTAATTGGAGAGCCTGGAACAGGAAAATCAATGCTAGGATTGGCAATGGCTGAACTTCTTCCAAAGGAAGACTTGGAAGATATACTTGCCTATCCAAATCCAGATGATCCAAATACACCTAGAATAAGAACAGTTCCAAGGGGAAAAGCAAGACTTATCATAGACGAACACAAGGCTATGGCAAAAAAACAGGAAGAAAGTAAAAGAATGATACTGTTCTTTGTTATCGGTGCAATCGTTGTAATCGCATTTACCCAAGGTCAGTTATTATGGGGTCTGTTTCTAGCAGTTATTATATTCTTTGGAATGCAGACCTTTAGAATCAAAAATCAAGTAATGATTCCAAAGATATTAGTCGATAATTCTAAATGGGATCATGCTCCATTTTTGGATGGAACTGGAGCTCACGCAGGGGCATTACTCGGAGATGTTAGACACGATCCATTTCAGTCAGGGGGACTTGGTACACCTGCACATGAAAGAGTGGAAGCAGGAATGATTCAAAAAGCTCACAAAGGATTATTATTTATTGATGAGATCTCAACATTAAAACTTCAGATGCAACAAGCTATACTTACAGGGATGCAAGAAAAAGCATACCCCATCACAGGTCAGAGTGAAATGAGTTCTGGTGCGATGGTCAGAACAGAAAAAGTTCCATGTAATTTTGTTCTTGTGGCTGCTGGAAATTTAGAAACTTTACGGGATATGCACCCTGCACTACGTTCAAGGGTCAGAGGTTACGGATATGAAGTATACATGGAAAACTCAATGCCTGCAACTGATGAGAATATAAAAAAGATCGTCAGATTTGTAGCTCAAGAAGTTAAAAAAGATGCAAAAATACCTCACTTCTCTCTTGATGCTGTAGCTGAAATTGTTCAAGAGGCAAGAAGAAGAAGCAACAGGAAGAACCACTTAACTCTAAGGCTTAGAGAACTTGGAGGAATGGTCAGGGCTGCCGGTGACGTCGCCCTAACTAAAGGCGATAATATTGTAACAGTTGAACACATCATAGAAGCAAGGAAACTTTCAAGGTCACTCGAGCACCAGATTGCAGATGACTATATTGATAGGAAAAAAGCATATCAGATATTTGGATCTACTGGTGCACAGATTGGAAAAGTCAATGGGCTTGCTGTTTTAGGGGAAGGTAGTGGAATTATTACGCCAATAGAAGTTGGAGTGGCAAATTCTTCATCAAAATCGCATGGTAATGTAATTGCAACTGGAAAACTTGGAGAAATAGCAAAAGAGTCAATTTCAATAGTCTCTTCTTTAGTAAAGAGGTATTCAAATAAGGATCTATCTAACTTTGATATTACTATACAGTTCCTTCAAGCATATGAGGGTGTAGAAGGGGACAGTGCCAGCGTATCTGTTGCAACTGCCGTTATTTCTGCACTTGAAGAAATCCCTATAAGGCAAGATATTGCTATGACCGGATCGCTTTCAGTTAGGGGTGACGTTTTACCAATAGGCGGAGTCAGTGCTAAAATTGAGGCTGCAGTAGATAGTGGGATGAAAGAAGTGATAATACCTTACTCAAACAAGGACGATGTTTATGTAGAAAAATCAAAAAAGGAGCAAATAAACATAGTACCTGTTAAAAGACTCGAAGATATTTTGAGTTATGTATTAGTTGCAAATAAAAATTCGGCATTTGTTAAAAATCTAATTAAATTGAAAGAAGCCCAAGGTTAATATGAATTACAAGTGATCAAATGTTTCATTTTATTGAGTCTTTAGGAGTTGACTCTAATTGCTATATCCTTGAAAGTGATGCCACTGTTTTAATTGATACTGGAACATACAAAAATTATAGGATTTATGACTATGTTGATGAAAATGACCTTCAAATAGACTTTATTATTAATACTCATTGTCACTATGACCACATCGGGGGTAACAAATTTTTTCAAGTTCCGATATACGCTCATGAAAAGGATTATCTTGACATTCAAAATGGAACCGAAAAAACTTTTTTCTGGGCTTTCTCTCAAAAGTTTGAAGGCTATACGGATGTGAATCCTCTAAAAGAAAATGATGAAATAGACCTTGGAGAATATTTGCTTAAAGTAATACACACCCCAGGACACACTTCGGGTTCAATGTGCCTTTTAGAAGAAGACAAGAGTTATCTTTTTTCTGGCGATACAGTTTTTAAAGGCTCAGTTGGCAGATATGATTTGCCTTCTGGAAGTCTAGAAGATCTAAAAGAATCGTTGAAAAAATTATGTGAGATTAAAGTCAAAGAAGTATTCCCTGGACATGGAGAAAGTTTCCCAGGAAAAGATCTTTTATTTAACAAGTATATGGTTACTCTAATGGAAGAGGATATATAAACGTCGAATATTGTACGGCAAAACTATTTTTATATTTTATTTTCAGTGCAATTTAATGCCATTTTGTCCCCTATGATGCTTTATAAGAAGAACAAATGGCATCATTTTTGATTATTAAATGTCAAATAGTCTCTTTTTCTGCCAAATAATATACCTAAGATTTAAATACTAAGAAATTTAACAGTCAAAGGGGAGGTATTCTATGGAGAACATAGATCCTTTTGAGAATGTATTAAAACAACTTGAAAAAGTAAATAAAGTTCTAAAGCTTGATGAAGGAATATACGAAGCGCTGAAAAAGCCAAAAAGGTTTCTTGAGGTAAATATTCCAGTTACTATGGACAATGGTAATGTTAAAGTTTTTACTGGTTATAGATGTCAATATAACGATGCCCGAGGACCAACAAAAGGCGGAATAAGGTACCATTGGAACGTATCTCCAGCCGAAGTAAGAGCACTTGCTGCGTGGATGACGTGGAAATGTTCAGTTGTAGATATACCTTATGGAGGAGGGAAAGGAGGAATAATCTGTAATCCAAAAGAGATGAGCGATAGGGAAATTGAAAGACTTTCTAGAGGTTACATTGCAGCAATTTACAAATTTATAGGTCCAGAATTAGATATTCCCGCCCCAGATGTTTATACTACTCCAAAAATAATGGCTTGGATGATGGACGAATTTTCAAAAATAAGGCAACACTACACTCCCGGAGTAATTACAGGAAAACCACTTTCTGTCGGAGGCTCTTTAGGGAGAGGGGATGCAACAGCAAAAGGCGCATGGTATACTATTAGAGAATACATAAAATATTTGAAATGGGACATAAAGAAAACAACATCTGTTGTGCAAGGATATGGAAATGCAGGATCCTACATAGCTCAATTTTTATATGATCAAGGATCCAAGGTCATTGCCGTTTCTGACTCCCAGGGGGGAATTTATAACGAAGCAGGGCTAGATCCATATAAAGTTCTTGAGCACAAAGAAAAAACAGGCTCTGTTGTTAACTTTTCTGGTGCAAAAAACATAACAAATGAAGAACTATTATACCTTAAATGTGATATTCTCTGCCCTTCAGCACTTGAAAATCAGATTACTGCTAAAAACGCTGATAAAATTCAGGCTAAAATGGTTGCCGAGTTAGCCAATGGTCCAGTAACTCCTGAAGCTGATGAAATTCTTATTAAAAAAGGAATATATCAGATACCTGATTTCTTATGCAACGCAGGTGGTGTAACAGTTTCATATTTTGAGTGGGTTCAGAATTTAATGAACTACTACTGGTCTTCTGATGAAGTATACGAGAAACTTGACAAAAAGATGACCAAGGCATTTTGGGATGTAATCGGTGCTAAGGAAAAATATGATATAGGTATGAGAACAGCTTCTTACGTAGTTGCAATCGAGAGAGTAGTCGATGCAATGAAGGCAAGAGGATTTAGTTATTAGGCCCTATTATATTTATTTTTTTTATTATTTTATTTATTTTCTGAATTTTGAGTATGTAAAACACTTATATAGTATTATTCTTATTTTTAGATATGGAACCAGAAGTTGGAGATGTAATTAAATTAAGGAAGGGTCAAGTTAGTTACGAAGGTATAGTAATACCCTCTCCAAAGAAAGATTCAATTATTATTAAATTATCTAACGGCTATAATATCGGTTTTAGAAAAGACTCCGTTGAAATAGTAAACGTTGAGAAAAAACAAAAACCTAAAATTTTTTCCGAAGTTAAGTTTCAAAAAAGGACAGATATCCCAGAAATATCCCTCATTTCTACAGGGGGGACAATAGCATCCCGAGTTGATTATGAAACTGGCGGGGTAAGATGGTTAATGAAACCTGAAGAGATATTTTTCATGGCACCAGAGTTATCAGATATAACAACATTTAGAAATATAGCTTCTCCATTCCAAATAGCTTCAGAATCAATGACATTCGAGTGCTATAAAATCCTAGCCAAAGAAGCGGCAAAAGAATTAAACTCTGGATCCAAGGGGATTATTATTACTCACGGTACAGATACACTTCACTATACTTCAGCCGCTTTATCTTTCATGCTTCAAAATCTATCTAAACCAGTTTGTCTGGTGGGTGCACAGAGAAGCCCAGATAGGGGGAGTTTTGACGGTTCTATGAACCTAATTTGCGCTTCATATGTTGCAGGGCATTCTGATATAGGCGAAGCTGTTATTGTAATGCATGGAGAAATGAGCGATAGTTATTGCAATGTTCTTAGGGGGACTAAAGTTAGAAAGATGCATTCTACAAGAAGGGATACATTTAGGCCGATTAACACATCTCCATTGGCTAGAGTTTTCATGAATGGAACAATCGAGAAAGTATCTGACTATAGGATAAGAAATGATGAAAATGAAGTCTATCCTGACATAGAGATGGAAGAAAAAACTGCAATTATAAAAGCTTATCCAAATTTCAATCCCGAGATTATTGATTATTACATTGACAAAGGGTACAAGGGAATAGTAATTGAAGCATCTGCACTTGGTCACGTTCCAACTGATACTATTGATGAGAAATTTTCATGGGTAGATTCAATTAAACGAGCAAGAGAAGAAGACATTGTCATTGTTTTTGCAACACAGTGTCTTTTTGGCCGAGTAGACCCATTTGTATACTCAAATGGCAGAATAATGGAAGAGATGGGGGTTATCTATGCAGAAGACATGTTACCAGAAACTGCATATCTTAAACTTTCATGGATTTTGGGCCATACCAATGAATATTTTGAGGTAAAAAGAAACATGCTCAGTAATATGGCCGGTGAAATAAACTATCGTATACAAGGTGATAAAAATGGATTATAAGGAACTTGGCCTTAAAGTAGGATTGGAAATTCACCAGCAACTAAATACCAAAAGAAAATTATTTTGCCACTGTCCGACAGTTCTTAGAACGGATGAGCCTTTGGGTATAATAGAAAGAAAACTTAGGCCAACCCCTTCTGAAATAGGCGAGGTAGATGTTGCCGCGTTGAAGGAATATATGAGGGGTAAAACCTATATTTACCAATATTATGATACAAATTGTCTCGTTGAGCTTGACGAAGAGCCTCCCCATCTTGTTTCTGATGAAGCTAAAACAATCGGGGTGGAAGTATCATTGCTCCTGAATTCTAATATAATCGAGGAAATCCAAGTAATGAGGAAAACAGTTCTTGACGGTTCTAATACTTCTGCTTTCCAGAGAACTATGCTAATCTCAACAGATGGATTTATTGAAACAAAAGAAGGGCCAGTTTCTATACTCACAGTATGTCTTGAGGAAGACGCAGCAAGGATAATTAGCCAAGATGAGACCACTAAGACATTCAGACTAGATAGATTGGGGATACCTTTAGTTGAAATTGCCACTGGACCAGACATCTCAAATCCCGAACAAGCAAAAGAAGCAGCCTATATCTTAGGTCAAATCCTAAGGGCAACAGGTAAGGTAAAAAGAGGCCTTGGTACGATAAGGCAGGATCTCAATGTTTCTATTAGGGAGGGGGGCAGAGTTGAATTAAAAGGAGTTCAGAAGTTAGAGATGATACCTCTCTGGGTAGAACGAGAAATTGAGAGGCAAATAAACCTTGTCGAAATAAAAAAGGAACTTAATAATCGATGTTCTGACAAAGACCTTCAATTCAAATTTATTGAATTAACTGATATATTTCTCAATACTTCATCCAAAATTATCTCCAGTTCAATTAAAAAGAATGGTGGCGTCTACGGAATTAAATTGAATAATTTCAGGGATATACTTGGAAAAGAAATTCAAAAAGGGCGGAGATTTGGGACTGAGTTAGCCGATCATGTAAAAACATATGGACTCTCAGGATTATTTCACATAGACGAGCTTCCAAACTATGGCATTACTGCTGATGAAGTAGAAAAGATAAAAACTAAATTGGGAATAAATGACTTGGATTCTTTTGTAATCGTCACCGGAAAAGAAACCATATGTAACAAAGCCCTAGAAGAAGTATTTGAAAGATGTAAAAAGGCTTTTTCTGAAGTTCCAAATGAAACACGAGATGCATTGGAGGATGGAAATTCCAAATACTCAAGACCACTCCCCGGCAGGGCAAGAATGTACCCCGAGACCGATATTTTACCATTCACAATAGATGCAAATCTAATAGAAGATATTAAAGACAATCTCCCTGAAACTTTTGATGAGAAGATAAGTGGATTTATCGCCAAATATGGACTAAAGAGGGAAGAAGCAGAAAGGATAGTATACGAAAATCCTGAACTCTTTGAAAAAGTTTCTTCTTCACTTGACATTAAATCTACTATTTTCATAAAGGCTTTAGATTTATCTAAAAACTTAGAAAAAGAAGAAGGGTATGTAACTGACGATGAAACTTTGTACTTACTTTTTGAAAGGGTGTCAAAAGGGATAATTGCAAAAGAAGGAATAGAAGAAGTCCTGAAAAGAGTATCTAAGGGCGAAGACATTGAAAAAGTCCTTTCTGAGTTTTCCTCGGAGAATAGTACTTTTGATGTTGAATCTGCAATTGAAAAGATAATAATAGAGAAAAGGGATTTTATACTTGAGAAAGGGGATCGTGCCATTTCCCCTATAATGGGAATATGTATGAAAGAATTCAGAGGAAAAGTAGATGGCGGTTTAATCAATAAGATATTAAAAGAAAAAGTAGAAGAAATTTTGAAATCTCAATAAGTTCTTTCTCTATGAACTCTATTACACAATATATTTAAATTAATAAAGCTCAAAGTAATATGTGAGAGTATGGCAGACTTAAATTTCTTTTTTAATCCTTCTTCTATAGCGGTCATAGGGGCTTCAGATACTGTCGGAAGCGTTGGCTATGAAATAATGAAAAATCTCCATGAAGATTTTCCTGGAGAGTTATACCCAATCAATATCAAACAAAAATTAATTTTCGGTAAACCTAGTTATAAAAGTATACTAGATGTACCCAGTAAGGTTGACATGGCCGTTATAGCTATAGCAGCACCATTTGTCAGTGATGTTCTAGAGGAATGTGGCAAAAAAGGCGTAAAAGGAGTAATTATAGTCTCTGGAGGATTCTCCGAAATTGGAGAAAAAGAAAGAGAAGCTAAATTACTGGAAATATCTAAGAAATACGGCATAAGAATAATAGGCCCTAACTGTATAGGGATTTATGATAATTTTTCTGGAGTAAATACAATATTTTTATCTAAAGATAAAATATCCTTTCCTAAAAAAGGTAAGATTTCATTTCTTTCTCAGAGTGGAGCATTTGCAGGGCTTATATTAGACTGGACAAGTAAAGAAAGAATAGGTATATCCAACGTTGTAAGTTATGGTAACAAAATAGATGTAAACGAAGCAGATCTCATTGATTACTTATACTATGACGAAAATTCAAAAGTAATCTGCTTATATATAGAAGGTATAAGGCGTGGCCAGAAATTCATGGAAGCAGCAAAGAGAGTTTCAAAAAAAATTCCTATTCTTGCATTGAAATCAGGTAAAACTAAATCAGGAGCAAAAGCAGCTTCAAGTCATACTGGAAGTCTTGCAGGTGAAGACATAATATATGACTCGGCATTTAAACAATCGCATATAATAAGGGCAAATAATTTTGAAGATCTTTTCGACATGGCAAAAGCTTTAGAAAAGGGGATTTTTCCCAAGAGTGACGGCGTTGCAATTCTAACTAATGCCGGTGGATTAGGTGTCATGACTGCAGACGCATTGGAGATGAACGGTCTCCGACTTGCTAATCTAAGTGAAGATACTATAAAAAAGCTAAGAGACCAGTTCCCTGAAAGAGTAGTCGTTTCTAATCCAATGGATTTAGTAGGTGACGCAGACAAAGGAAGGTATGAAGTTGGATTAAATGCACTTTTAGAAGATAAAGACGTAGGTTTGATAATAGTCATTTTGTTGCTTCAAGTTCCCACACTTTCTTTAGACTCCGTCGATACTATTCTAAGAATTAAAAAGATTTCAGATAAACCTATGATTATCTTAGGGGCCGGAGGAGAAATAATTACCCCATATCTCATAAAATTGGAAGAGGGGGGGCTGGCAGTTTACCCTTCTCCTGAAAGGGCGGCGAGAGCAGCATATGCCTTAGTTAATCATGCAATAGTTCGAGGTGATATACATAGAGAGCGTAAAGAAAATATTGGAGTTTGTAAGATCTGAAGGCAGAACTTCTTTGATGGAACATGAAGCTAAGGAGATTATGAAAGCTTACGGCATTAAAGTACCAAAAGAAGGGATTGCAACTTCTGAAGAAGAAGTACTTAAAATTTCAAGGCAAGTCGAATATCCTGTAGTATTAAAAATTGCATCTCCAGATATCCAACATAAAACTGATGCAGGAGCGGTAGTTCTTAATTTATCAAAAGCAGAGGATATTTTAGAAGCATACAGAAGAGTGCTTGAAAACTCAAAAAAGTTTGATCCTACTGCAGATATACGTGGAGTAATAGTCCAACATATGATGCCAAAACAAAGGGAAGTTATAATTGGAGTATCCCGGGATAATCAATTTGGCCATGTACTTATGTTTGGTCTTGGTGGAATATTTGTTGAAGTACTAAAAGACGTTTCTTTTAGGATTGTTCCAATTGAAGAAGAAGATGCTTATGAAATGATTTCAGAGATTAGATCTCACCAAATGCTTTGTGGAGTCAGGGGTGAAAAACCTTCTGATGTGGGCGCACTTGTTGATATAATGCTTAAAGTATCGAAGTTCGTGTCAGATTTTCCCGAAGTGAAAGAACTTGATTTAAATCCTGTGTTTGTCTGCGAAAAAGGTGCTGTTGCAGTTGATGCTTTAATTGTAATCGATTAATCTAATCAATTACTTCGTAATATAAATCGTTAAATGAGCCTTTGTAATTAGCATTGATTAATGAATAGTAACGTGTCTTTTCAATATACTCATTTGCACTGCTTGTTGGATCAAAAACAACCCAATTTCCTTCATAAAAAAGTTCTACCCAAGCATGGCCAGTATTTGCAGAGGTAAGTCCAAATACGACTTTTACGTCATCAGGTCCGTATCCTTTAGCTCTAAATAAAGTACATAATAAAATAGCCTGATCCTCACAATCCCCTGTTCTTAATCTAAGAGTTTCTTCAGGAAATTGCCAATATTCAAATCTATAATCATAAGTTAAATAATCCTCTACGTATTTTATTTCATCACGTACAAACTTGTATATCTGAACAGGATCACTTGTAATAATTTCATTTGCGAATGATTTAATATTTTCAGAATCAGGGGTTATGAAAACTGTCATGTCATATTTTTTTAATTTTTCATAGTCATTGATCTGGTCTTTCAGGCTGCTGACACTCTGTTCTCTTTGCGAGATTTTTGTTTGAAGGTCAAGTATGTCTCCGTTTTCAACTTCAATACTGTTTTCAGTAACCTTTATCTTATTCTGGAGATTGGATTTTTCTTGATTATAAAATAAAAGTGTATCTTCTAGTTTTTTCTCTTGGTCTAGACTACTTGCATGTTGATAATATCTAAGTATATATCCTGCAAAAAAAATTGAGGTTACCAACATTAATATGATAATTAATATCTTAAACTGTTTACCGCCCAATTTATGACCTCATCAAAGTTTTATCATTAAATCTGAATAATTCCTGGACATTATATATTTTATAAATGTCATTTTTATTAAATGAATCAAAATTATTATTTTCACGAGGTAAAAATAAATATGTGTTTCCATTCAATTTAAGTTCAACCCATATGTCCGAAGAAGTTGAATTGATTATACTTATCTTCGCCCCAACTACTTCAACTTCACTTTCTTTAAATCCGGCCGCCCTAAGCATAGATATGAGCAAAATAATTTTATCTTCATATTCGCCTTTTTTACTATTAATAATATTCTTAGGATAGTTCCAGTAGTCAATCCTTCCATTTCGTATAAGTTTTTCGTCTTTAGAAATCTCATCTCTGGTGTAATTGAATATGGCCCTTGCTTTTTCTGCATTACCCATATTAGGCGTTATTATCTGGTCCAAAGTTTCTAAAACAAGGGGGTCATTAATATCGACGAAATCCCTGGGGTCTTTTGATTCATAAACGTTGTATGAAAAAACTTCTTGATTTAATTTATTTTGTTCCTCAAGGAGTGATTTCTCATCTTCACTAAGTTTATTTTTATATTGAATTTTCTCATAAAGTATCAATTTTTTTTCAATCAAAGTGGAGTTAGCTTCTTGAAGAATTGTGTAAGATTGTGTTACCCTATCTTCTAATTCATTATTTGAATTTAATTGTAAGTTAAGTTTCTCTGTTTCAGAAAAGAACATAAATGAAGATAATACAATACCCATTAATAAAAACAAAATAATAAAAAGTTTCTTACTCATGATGTTTTTAACATTGAATCCATATTTAAGAATAACTTAAATCAAATATATAATTAATTAAAGAATTCTTTATTTTTAAAATATATAAGAGTTTAATATTTAGATAGTTAGTCAGAACCTATTAATTTTCTTGCGGCCATTGTAAGTGGGTCTAGAGCGCTTGAAATCGGTGGGGCGTAAGAAGTTTCAGAAGTTGCAAGTTGGTGGACCGTTGTTTTTCTACCTATAAGAAGAGACATAGCATCTATCCTACCTTTAACGCCTTCTTTGGATATTACCTGTGCACCAATAACTCTGTAATCACTATCTGATAAGATTTTGACATAGATATCTTCTCCTCTAGGGTAATATTTAGCCCTTGTTAATCCTTTTGCATTACCTTCGATTGGAACAATTCCATATTCAAGGGCCTTTTCTTTGGTGACGCCCACTGTACCGACTTCTAATTCCCCAATAACTGCTATACTTGGGCTTGATATTGGTCCAAAAACAGAATTTTTTCCTAAAATATTATCTGCCACCACTACGCCTTGTCTAATTGCTGTAGATCCTAGTGCACTAATTGTTGATTTATGGGTGATAATGTCTGTAACTTCAACACAATTTCCACAAGCATATACATTCTTAACAAATTTACCTTTTCTTTTTACTCTT
>LNGC01000045.1 GCA_001587715.1 Candidatus Methanofastidiosum methylothiophilum
TTTCTAACTGAACTTTGCGATTTTATAATAAAAAGAAAGTATTAGAAAAATTATTCAAATACAATATCAACATTCTCGCCCGTGATCAACAAAAGTATTTCTTTAACACTTTTTGTCGCAATAGGAAGTTTTCTCTCAAATTCTTTTCCTAATCTGAGTCTTTTAATTATTGTACCATCAGGCATGTAAACAATGTTTATTCCATAAACTTTTGCTGGGTATAAAAGGTCAGAAGCAACTTTTTTAACATCTTTGCTTTCTTCAATAACCCTTATTTTTTTATTTAATTTTTTGCTTAGTCCCCTTATTACATTGCCACCTTTACCAATAATACTTCCTATCTCTCCTGCTTCGATGAGTATGATTATAAGATTGCCAACTTTGATACTCCTCTTAAACTTTACATCTTTTAGCCCTTTATTTTCCTGAGAAAGCCTGTAAAGTTCTTTAGCTATTTCGAGGTCGTTGTCATTAAGTTCGCCATCTTTTATCTTTGCAGTACAACCTGGGCAGAGCATTCCGGTCTTCAAACAGATCTCACAAAAAGGTAGCTCCAAATCTCTTTCACCTTCTAAAATATAGCTTTATCTTCCTATCTTAAGCCTTTTTAAAAAGGTTTCGGTATTATTATTTTTCTCAATTAAAATAATAAAATTATAATTTCCCGAAACTCTTAAATAAAGAATAAAAATAGAGTATTCACTATATTTAAGAGGACTGTTTATTATGAAGAAAGTACGATTGGGAGTAGTTGGTTTTGGTATAGTTGGTAAAGGAGTATGTAAAGTAGTTAGAGACAGGGCAGAGCAATACAAAAAGAAGTACGGTGTAGATGTCCGGATTGTATGCGTTGCCGACATGCTTAATTCTATTTATGACGAAAATGGGATAGATCTTGCTAAACTAATGGATCACAACCAAGAAAGATCACTTATGATTAATTACCCTGATTCTTCCAAAGATAAAAAATGGAATGGGGAACAGGCAGTAGAAAATATGGATGCCGATATTGTAGTTGAAGTTACACCAACAAATATCAAAGATGCCCAGCCAGGATTGAATCATCTCTTGAAAGCCTTTGACAGAGGCATGCATGTTGTTACTTCAAATAAGGGCCCTTTAGCACTTCACTATGATAAGGTAATCAAAGCTAAAGAAAAGAGCGGAAAAGAATTAAGATATGAGGCAACAGTTGGGGGAACAATGCCCGTCTTAAACCTTGCTCAAGAAGCACTAAAAGGAAACGAGATCATTTCGGTAAAAGGAATATTGAATGGTACTACAAACTATATTCTTTCTAATATGGCATTTGAAGGAAAGAAATTTGGAGATGCATTAAAGGAAGCTCAAGAGAAAGGATATGCTGAAGCAAATCCTGCCCAGGACATTGAAGGATGGGACGCAGCGTGCAAAGCAACAATTCTCTCAAACGCCTTAATGGGCAAAGCAATGACATTAAAGGATGTTAAAGTAAAGGGAATCACAGGCATAATGATGGAAGATGTTTTAGAGGCAAAGAAGAAGGGCAATATCATAAAATTACTGGTAGAGGTTACCGAGAAAGGTGCAAAAGTTGAACCGACACCAGTTCCGCTAAACTCGCCACTTGCAGTAACAGGAACTTTGAACGTAGCTGTTTTTGAAACTGATCTCTCCAAGGACATAACTGTGATGGGAAGAGGTGCAGGCCAGATAGAAACTGCTGCCGCGATAATGAGTGACGTGTTTGCAATAGTACGATAAAAAGGTGAATTAATGAAGCTTTTGAGGTACAGCTACAAGGATACTATAGAAAAAGGAATTCTTGAGAATGATGTAATAAAAAAAATCAAAGGAGATTTCTTTTCAGGTTTTGAAATAACTGAAAATGAAATCGATCCCAGTTCAGTCAAATTACTCTCTCCCACGATGCCTTCAAAGGTCGTGGCTGTTGGTCTGAATTATGTTGACCATGCAAAAGAGCTCAAAATGGAAATTCCTAAAAATCCCATCATATTTATAAAACCTCAAAGCACCGTTATTGGGCCAGAGGATCCTATAATCTACCCACAAACTTCCAATCAAGTTGATTACGAAGTTGAGCTTGGAATAGTCATAGGAAGAAGAGCAAAGAATGTTGAAAAAGATGAGGCCGAGGATTACATATTAGGATACACAGTATTCAACGATGTCACTGCAAGAGATTTACAGAGGAAAGACATACAATGGACAAGAGCAAAATCTTACGATACGTTTGCACCAATTGGCCCCGTGATTGAAACTAATATAAATCCTCTTGATCTACCAATATCGCTCAAGTTGAATGGAACTACAAAACAAAACTCTTCAACGAAGAACATGATATTTAACTGTTACGAGTTATTGGAATTTATATCCGAGATAATGCCACTTGAACCTGGTGATGTCATTGCAACTGGCACACCACCTGGAGTTGGCCCTATGAATAGAGGGGATACAGTTGAAGCCAAAATAGAAGGGATAGGAGTATTAAAAAATTACTTAATATAATATGGTGAGTATATGGAAAAAATTAATGTAGGTGTCATTGGAGCTACTGGGATGGTAGGCCAAAATTACATAAGATTATTAGATAATCATCCTTGGTTTAACGTGACATATGTCGCAGCATCACCCAAAAGTGCTGGTAAGAGTTACGAAGAAGCCGTAATGGGAAAATGGCAGATGGTTACAGACCCTCCTGAAAAAGTTAGAAAACTTATTGTCGGAGATGCAAATGATGTGAATCAAGCTATTGGAAAATGTACCTTAGTTTTCTCTGCGCTTGAAATGGAAAAGGAAAAAATCAAAGAACTTGAGAAAGAATACGCTAAAGCAGGGATACCTGTTTTTTCAAATGCCTCAGCAAACAGACACGTAGACAATGTACCAATGCTAATCCCTGAAATTAATAGTAATCATATTGAAATAATCCCCCTGCAAAAGAAAGCAAATGGATGGGATAAGGGATTCATAGTTGTAAAACCAAACTGCTCATTACAAAGCTACATGACACCTGTTTATGCATTAGTTAAAGCAGGATATGAAGTTAAGAGAATGATTATTACTACAATGCAGGCAGTTTCGGGAGCAGGATATCCCGGGGTTCCATCACTTGACATGATAGACAATATAGTCCCTTTAATCTCTGGTGAAGAAGAAAAATCAGAAATAGAACCACAGAAAATTATGGGTAAGATAGTAAATGGAAAAATTGTAAATGATACAAGCATGAAGATATCTGCACACTGTAATAGGGTTCCTGTAATTGATGGCCACACAGCATGTGTAAGCCTCGAATTTGGAGCAAAAAAACCTTCACTTGAGGAAATCAAGAAGATATGGAAAGATTTCCGATCTGAACCACAGGAGTTAAACTTACCTTTCGCACCAAAACAGCCAATTATTTACAGGGAAGAACTGAATAGGCCTCAACCAAGAAAAGATAGGGACTCAGACAAAGGGATGGCGGCAACAGTAGGAAGACTTAGAGAATGTAAGGTTTTTGATATAAGGTTTGTATGCCTCTCCCACAACACAGTTAGAGGAGCTGCAGGTGGGGGAATATTAAACGCTGAGCTTCTAAAAGCTAAAGGCTACCTTTGATGATAAACATGGGGATTGAAGAAGATATACTAAGACGTTTGAAGTCCGTAAATGGAGTCATAGATGCCTTTGTTCTAAAACAAGAGGATATTGATAAAATTCGAGAATATGAGATCCAAGCCGAAAAGAACAAGGCTGCAGGTGGCATGATGGATTTTATCAATGAAGGTGTATGGGAAGTTTTATCGAAAAGTTCAGTATTCCTTATATTTATCGATGAAACTTTTTCAGATAGAAAACACGGCCAAAGCCTAACATTGATGAAAGATCCATCTGGAAATATTCTTGGTAAGCTATTGAGAAAGGATGAGATCCCAACGTATCAGAAACGAAACGATGTTATCTTCATGGGTGAGGATTTTATAATATTCACTAACGTAAAAACCCAGGGAAAACCTTACTTTGTCATACCGGCTCAAGAGGTGGAGGAACTTAAGGATCTAAAAGGAATTTCAGCAAGCCTTTGTATCCCAACGGACCTTTTCTTTAAAGAGAAATATAACATGAAAGGAGAGAATCTTGGAACAGTCATTATCGGTATAGATAAACCCTAAAGTTTAAATCTAAATCTTTTATTTCTTTATTATGATCAAATATTCGATGTATGTCAAGGAATCTTCATTTTTTCACACCCTTGACCCACGAACAAAAATGATCATTCTTTCATCAATTTTTGGGCTAGCCCTTTTATATAAAGACCCCCTTTATCTTGGCACAATTGCAGTTTCAGTTTTATTGATGATAAGATTTCTTTGTAAAATCAAAATTAGAAGACTTGCTACATACATTAGACCCATACTTCCTCTTGTTTTTATGTCATTATTACTATGGCCTTTCTTTCAGCCAACAGGCAATATAATTTTTGAATACTGGAAGATACGTGTAAGTGAGGATGGTATAAGGATGGGCCTTGCAATGACCTTCAGAATCTTTGCAATAATCACTGCAACGTTTCTTCTTTTAATGACAACACTTCAGCGAGACCTCATACTGGGATTAATGAAATTCAAGGTTCCCTACGAATACTGTTTAACTTTGGCCATATCCCTCCGGTATGTACCAACACTAGCAGGTATAACGTACACAATAATGGACGCCCAAAGGTCTAGAGGCCTGGAGCTGGATAAAGGCCCAATATTCAAAAGAATAAGAAACTACATACCTATAATTACCCCATTAATTATAGGCTCAATAAGAATGGCAGAAGAGCTAGCAATAGCTATAGAATCAAGAGGATTTGGTTATGGGGAACGGACATTTTTAAAAGAGATTTTTCTTAAAAAAAGGGATTATGCTACAATGCTTATTTTCATCTTGATTTTAGGAATCGGAGTCTATATCCGAGTATTGGGATATGGCAGCATGGCATTTATCTAATATTTTGATAACTGTTAAATTTGCAAACACTTTTAAAAGACTTAATCTTATTTTAATTGTGAAATCTCCTGAAGTTGAAAAGACAGAAAAGGTTAGAGCATACCTAAAAGAAGAGTATGAGTATTTTGATCTTGTTGAAGTCTTGAAGGAAAAAGGATTTTCTCAAAAAGTCCTTGAAAAAGAAGAAATTAAGGATCTTATAGCTTCTTCTCAAGAAGTAATTAATCAGATTCAGCATGAGCGAGGAATGCTAAAAAATGAAATTAAGATTTTTCTTGAAGGGCGCATCAATAGACTTGAGCAAAGAATTAGGGAACTAAATGAACCTCCTTTCATGATTGGTATTTATGTAAGGCCCCTTGACAGGGAAGGGATGCATGAAATTTTTGATTATGTAAATTATAGAATTATAGCCTATATGATTGATGACTTAGATATCAACAAAGGAGACAAGATAAGATACAAATTTATCGAGGCAAAGGAAGGGGGAAGATTTGTAATACTAGAAAGGCACCCCGGAAAAGTTGATACAACACTTGGCGAGATAATAAAGATTGAAGGTAGATATGTGACGGTAAGATTTGATACTTATCATGAGATGATGCTGGACATAGGTGACTTTGTAGATTCTAAGAATATTTACCTTAAGGCTGGGGCTACAGTAACATTGTTTGGAAACTCAAAAGACTGGGAGATACTTGAAATAAAATCAAATGTAAAATACGGTGACGATCTTCTCCTTGAAAAGAAACCTAAAGTCAGTAGGGAACAAATAGGGGGGCTAGACGAGGCCATCCTAGAGATTGATCAGGCCGTTGGCTCCGCATTGAGTTATGATTTTATCAGAGAAAAAGTCCAGAAATTAAAAATTGAAAGGACAAAAGGCATCATGCTCTACGGTCCGCCCGGATGCGGAAAAACATTAATTGCACGTTATGCTGCATCTATTTCTTCGAGGAATTTTATCAATGTCGATAAAGAACTAAGGAGCAAATGGTTTGGAGAGACCCAACAGAACATTGAGGAATTATTCAAATATGCAGAAGAGAAGGCACCTTCAGTTTTATTCTTCGATGAATTTGATAGTCTTGTCCCTGAAAGAGAATCTGGTTCTGAAGCTGCAAGACTTGAAAATCCCATAGTTAACAAATTTTTACAACTTCTCGATGGTCTTGAGGAGATGGGAGATGTAATTGTAATCATAGCCACAAATAGACCAGATATAATTGATCCGGCAATTTTAAGGCCAGGGAGAATTGATAAGCACATTAGGATAGGAAGGCCCGACACAAGAGATGCAGGAGAAAAAATCTTGGATATATACCTAAAGCCAGACCAGTTAATACCTCATGCAAACGAAATTCAAAAGTATGGATCTGCAAAGAAGTTTGCCGAAGCAATGAAGGAAACAATATTGGATGAACTATATGAAAATAATAGAATATGCAATATAGAAAAACTTGGGCTTATCAACGTTCCAATAAAAGAGACTATATCCGGTGCAATGATAAAAAATATCGTAATTAAAACAAAGAAATATTACATAAATAGACTTGACAAGTATGCAAAATTAATCGATGTAATAAATAACATCTATCACAACAAACTTTATATCGAAAAAACATGTGAAGTTCTCTGTTCTTATATAATTAACGAATGCCACCAGGTTTCAAAAGAGTTAGGGGAAACTGCAGAAAAAGTGATCAGTGAAATCAAAAAAGATTTAGTATCGAATATGTCTGAAAAAATTGAAGAGGATTACCTTTTAAAAAGAATTGAAGAGTACATTGATCAAAATGAGGGAATGTTAATTGAAGATGCAGTCAAATCAATAGACGAAGATTGCGGGAAGATTCAGCGATAAATATTGCCCACTTTACCCATATAGGTTCCGTCAAGAAGGTAACAATCAAATTTTTTTATTTCTAATCTACCACTCTCAAAATAAGGCCCCGGAATTTCTTCATCTTTGTTTATGGATACACCTTCGATAACTGGATTAAAAGATGGTAAAACAATTACATTTTGTGGAACCTCTAGTCTAAGAAAACATTTTAGTCGGGTAATCTTTCCGTTTGAGTCTTCAAATTCTACCACTGGGTGAACGTGCCCCATAATCAAGTTGCTACCTTCAATTAATATGTGGCCATGAGTTAAAACATGATCTTCTATTTTGAAAGATTTCATAACCTCGTTATTAACTATATCCTCAATATTGCCGTCATGGTTACCCTTGATCAATTTGACAGGTATATCAAAATCTAAGAATTTAGGCAGATTCAATTTTTCAAAATAAGAGGTAAATGGAAGATTGTGTTTAATATCCCCCAATATTATAAGCTCCTCGATCTTTTTTCTTTTTATGATTTTTAGGATATCCGCCTTCATTTTTTGTCCAACATCTGGAACTTTAATCCCTTTTTTGTAATACTCGTACTCTTTACCGAGGTGTAGGTCAGCAACAACAAGGTATCTCTTATCAGATTCAATTATTATTGCAGGCGTATTAATTACGGGATATAGGTCCATAATTTAAAACCAATAAATTAAATTTAAAAATGCTTTGGTGAGTTCTAAGTAGGTGCGGTCATGAGTTTTGAGCTTTTAGGAGAAGATATTACCAATATTCTAAGGGAGTTTAATATTAATTCCCCGACAGACATTCAGAAAAGCTCAATTCCAGAAATACTTGACAGAAAAAATGTATTATTGATGGCCCCTACTGGCGCAGGAAAGACAGAGGCTGCAATTCTCCCTTTGTTAAGGCTAGTAAAAGACAGCAATGCAACAGGAATAAAAATTCTCTATGTTGCCCCACTAAGGGCACTAAACAGAGACCTTCTCCTAAGACTTGAAAAATTAGGTGAAGCCATGGGAATTACAATTAAAGCAAGGCATGGCGATACAGTTCAAAGTGAGAGAAGAAGGCAAAGTCTGAAACCTCCGGACATTTTGATTACTACTCCTGAAACTCTTCAAGCACTTTTTACAGGGAAGAAGTTAAGGGAGCATCTGAAATCTGTACTGGCCGTTGTAGTTGATGAAATTCATGAAATAGCTGAGGACAAAAGAGGTGTCCAGCTAAGTCTAGCTCTTGAGAGACTAGAAAGATTAAAAAATGGCAGGATTCAAAGAATAGGTCTTTCTGCAACAGTTGGCTCAAAGGACGAAGTTGCAAAATTTTTAGTAGGAGAGGAGAGAGAAGTAGAGATAATCCAATCTCAAATAAAAAAAGAGTTTGCTATCGAAGTTGAAACGCCTGAAATCTTTGAAGAAGACATTATGGCGGCAGAAAATCTAAAGATATCGCCTTATGTAGCATCATCAATTAGGAGGATTAAGGAGTTAATTGACAGTCACAAAAGTATACTCCTATTTGTCAACACCCGTCAAATGGCCGAAACTCTTTCATCAAGATTTAACCTTATGGAAATGAATTTCATCGATGTGCACCACTCCTCACTCTCTAAAGAAACTAGGATTGATGTTGAAACTAGATTTAAGAATGGAGAAATCAAAGGCATAGTATGCACTTCAAGCATGGAGCTTGGGATAGATGTCGGTGCCGTTGATCTAGTCATACAGTATGGTAGCCCAAGACAAGTATCAAAGCTTTTGCAGAGAGTTGGAAGGGCGGGCCACAAAACATATCTTGTTTCAAAAGGGGTAATACTCACAAGTGATGAAGAAATATGTGAATCTGCAGTAATAGCGAAAAATGCATTAAACTATAGAATTGAAAGGTCAGAGATACCAGAAAAATCTTTTGATGTTCTATCCCATCAGATAATAGGGCTTTCCATGGAAAGTAACGAAGTTTCAATCGAGGAGGCTTACTCAATTTTCACTAAATCTTACCCATATAGAAATATGACCCATGAAGAATTCTGGAAAGTTCTCTACTTTTTAGAAAGTATAAAGCTCATTTGGATTAATAATGGAATAACTTACAAAAGGTCCAAACAGGGCATGTTTTATTATTATGAGAATTTATCAATGATCCCAGATACAAAACAGTACCGGGTTGTAGAAGTGGGAACTGGCTCATCTTTAGGCGTGCTCGATGAAAATTTCATCGTATCAAACATTGAGGTCGGAGGAAACTTTATCGTTCGTGGCAGAACCTGGAAGGTACTAAACATCGAGGAAGAAAAAATAGAGGTAACTGAAACTAGATCAGTCGGCGCAATTCCTTCCTGGGAAGGTGAGCTAATACCAGTTCCTTTGTTTGTCTCAAGAGATGTTTTTGAAATTTTTGATGATAAATCTAAGATAGAAGAATTACCTCTAACTAAAGATACAAAAAAAATCCTATATGATTTGCTTGACGAGCAATCAAAATACTTCCCTTATTCTAAAAATTCTTTAGTGATTGAAGATATAGGCGAGTTTGTCATCATGCATGTCTTTAACGGGTCCAAAGCAAATGATACACTTGGTAGGGTGATAACTTCTCTTCTTGCACAGAGATTTGGTGAATCAATAGGAATGAGGACAGACCCTTACCATATAATGATAAAATTTCCCGTTGGAATCAAAGATGGTGGGGGCGTAGTAAAAAATACCCTTCTTGAACTAAACGAAGATCACGTAATACCAATCCTAGATATAGTATTGAAAAACACTCCTCTTTTTGAGTGGAAAATGATACAAATAGCAAAAAGATTTGGTGTCATAAGGGCAAATTCTGACAAGTACTTGATGAAGAACATACTAAAGCTCTATAGGAACACACCCCTTTATGAAGAAACGTTAAATGAGTTATATCATGACAAGCTGGATATTGAGCCGGTAAAGGAATTTATCAGGGATTTAAAAAATGGGAAAATAAAAATAATTGTAAATAAGAATGACGAGCCATCTACCTTTACAAGATATCTCCTTGAAGGATCTTCGTTTGAACTCTTGCATCCAAAAAGACCTGATAAAGAGATTATAAAATACCTGAAAAAAAGACTCTTAGAAAAAAGAGTTACAGTTGCATGCCTTCACTGCAGAAACTGGAAAACAACCCTCTCTGTAAATAACTTTGAGGATAATCCAAAATGCCCACAATGTGGTGCAAGATATATTGGAATTTTAAGAAGACGTAACGATTTAGAAATAGTCCACAAAGGTTACAAAGGAAAAATAGACGAGGAAGAAAAAAAGACATTGAAAGAGATAAAAGATTCTGCTGATTTGATTCTTCCATACGGTAAAAAGGCAATAATTGTCCTAGCAGGGATTGGGATAGGACCAAGAACTGCTAAGAGAATACTGGCAAAGGATAGAAAAAATGAAGAAGATCTTTTCAAAGATATCCTCTCTGCTGAAAGAGTTTATGCTAGGACTAAGATGTTCTGGCAATCAAACAAACAATAATTTCATTAGGTCTTCCAAAGCGTTGTTTGTAGCCTCACCGTTTCTGCCACCAACTATTAAAACGCTGTTTTCATAGAATACATTTCTTATGTATTCCCACTGCCCAAATGATCTTGACCATACCACTTTAGATAAACCTGAATCATATATGTCCTTTATGATAAGATTGTTACTTTCATTTCCAATCAAAATGAGATTCTTCTTTACCTTGTCAGCTCCAGTGACATCTATGTCTCTTTTTATCAGTGAAGCAGGCTCAACCTTGACTGTTGCATCATAGAACAAATATAATTTAGATTTTTTCTGGCTGACTTCAAGTTCTATACCATTGCCGTCCTTCTGCTTGTAGTTTGAGTCAAGTATATCTATCTTGAAATAGTTCTTTGGGCCGTATACAACCTGCGGATCGCAGCATGTTAGATCAATTTTATCGCACAAAATTACATCAATTGTATCGTAATTACATTTTTTAAATCTTGGGTGTGAAGAGTTAATATCTAGAAAATCATCACATGTTCCGTATCGCCTATCCTTCCCGGGATTAATATATACTGGGGATGGAAACGGGAACTTAATTGAGGCGTTGCACTCTTCGCCTGTTGCTTCATACACTGGTATCTGCTGTTCTTCAGGGGATACATTCCCATCAAGATTAATATCAACACCCAATGCAACGATATCTTCCCAGAGGTTTGATATTGTTAGATTATAGTCATTTGGATATGTAACAAATGGCATACAGCATGGAGTTTCTTCAATTGCGCCATAATCCTTTAGTGAATAAACATCAAATTCTGCAAGTAGACTTTTGTCCGCACCTTCAAATACTTTTATTCCATCTATATAGAAAACAGGGATTGCCCAGATTGTTTCTTCAACTCCGTCAATTACTCTAGTTCCCCGTTCGTATAAGAAATATGGATCATTTTCATACTGCCTTGTAGGAACAGTTGTAAAGGAGCCATACCCTCCTTTAGGATCACATAGACCAACGCAGGTGCAGCACCTTGAGCTATTTGCATCCATCACCATTATGAATTCATTACTTTTTCCAGTGAAATCAGATACCCTAAGGTAGACTTTATACTCTCCAGAAAAACTTCCCCCACTTTTAACCTTAAACTTGTCATCCTTGGAAGTTTCTTCTGTTGTGGGGCTGTGGATATCTAGAAGAGTTACAGTGTACCAACCGAATACCCTTGTATCTCCAACCTTAAATATGGTATCAGGTGAATAAATAGGAATTCCATAAATAAAATAACTTATATTCTGATCTTTAGAACGGTATGCACCGTTATTAATTATCGGATATTCGCTTTCAAACAATCTAATCTTATATGAGCTATATGGTATATCGTATAAGGGCCCACCACAACCTGCAAAGACCTTTCTTTGAAATGGCGTATGGATATATTTTACCCTGTATATTATATCAGACATATTAAAATCAAGACAATAATCATCAGGAACATCTATATCTGATAGTTTAATGAAAATCTCTTCATGCGTTTCGTTATAATCAAATACTTTATCACCATCGCCATAAGGGTACAAAAATGAGGAGTATTTATAGCCGTCATCCCACCACAGGGATTTTAATCCATCTGCAACCTTAATTGAATTTACCGAAGTATTAGCAGGGTCAATTCGTATTACGTCGCTAGCATTCAAATTTTTCAAAGAGACTTTATACTCTTCATAAATTGTATTTTCAATCCTCTCGGTGTGCCTGTTGGCAATAAGAAAAGCTAATTTTGATGCGGATATTATATCCGAGGATGTTGCCGTTTCACCGACAACTATCATTGACTTTACTGTGTCGCCATCAAAAAAGAAATCATCTCCAGGAACCGAAGAGGAT
>LNGC01000046.1 GCA_001587715.1 Candidatus Methanofastidiosum methylothiophilum
TTCATCTCTTCATAATACTTCTTATCCCTTAGAATAAGATTATTAAATGAATTTATCATTCCAGAAACTACAAAGGGTATACCACAAGGACTGTAAGCAAAATACTCTCGGTCCGTAATGACTGTGATTCCTATTTCTTTGTTTTTTCTTCTAACTTGCGATGCAACAGGTAATCCAGCAGCCCCAGCACCTATTACAACGAGGTGTTTTTGCATGTTTAATTTAAACAGATACAGACCTTTTAAAGTTACGGTTTAATATTTGTACATTTATGGCCATTTTTGACATTATATCATAAAATATTTCTTAATAATATTATCAAAAAAATACCGCCCGTATTAAGAATATATGAGACAATTCCAAAATGTTTTAGTTTTACTTCCTTAGAAGAAGCGAGGATTGTCACCCCTATCTCATCGGGAAGTGGCGTTGCTATAAAAAAGGAACCTACGGCATATGCTAAATATTTTTGATACTGTTTAGGGATTTTTTTTAAAGTAAAAATTGAAAGCTTGTGTTCTGATAATTCTTTTATTTCATCAGTAAAGGATATTCTAATAAAGTGAAAAATTAGTATATCCCCAACTAGAGAACCAATACCGGCGATTAGACCTAATAATATAATATTTTTATCAACAGAAAATATTAAGATTAAAGCAGTAGCAAGGGGGGCAGTAAAAGAAAATACGTAAAAGATGCCCGAAATAAAAATTCCAAAATAGCCCCATTCTAAGAAGCTTTCAGGTATGAAAGTAGTTAATCCTCCAAACATGAAGAAAGTTAATATATAAATTACACCTAACGATTTAAATTTTTTATATTTCAATATATCACATCATAGATCATTTCTTTTTTTAACTGAATCTTCAAGGGAAGATAATTTTTGATAAATCAATTGAATAGCATTATTTTGTGCATTCAGATTATCTAATATTACCCTTATTTCCTCTTCTGCTTTTAAATTTATCAAATAATCTGTGTGTGCTTCCAATCTAATTTTTGCATCCTGTCGATTTTGACTCATCATTATTACTGGTGCAGTATATGAGGCCATTAATGAAACAACTAGATTTAGGAATATGAATGGATAGGGATCCCACTGATTTATCCATGCAGATATATTCAAAGATACCCATATTAGTAAAATCACAGATTGAATGAATATGAATCCCCACGAACCAATTTTAGAAGTGGCCCAATCAGACGCCTTTTCTCCAAATGTTTGTTTTTCATCATATAGTTCATTAACATCGCATATTTTTTCATGTTCATGTTTGTAAGGCTCAGGAAAAATTAATTTGTCCATTTTTTCACCTTTAATAACGCTCATTTATAATCTTTAAATTGACTGATTTTTTCAATTTAAATACTTAATTAATTTAAATTAAGAATAATATTAAATATGAACTATTTTATATATAATATGGTTATGATTAAAAATTTATTAAAAGAAAACATTATAGAAGTTGCGGACTATACAGCAACATATTTATCTAATAAGAATTATGGCCTTTTCTTAGATACATTAAAACCAATACTGGACAGCAAGTGTTCTTTTTCTAAACTGGATATAATTGGTAAGAGAATTGGATATAACTTAAAGGATTTTCCTGAATTAGTTGTCAAGGGATTTGATATTCTTATTCAGTATAATAAAATGGGAAGTTATGTGATTTCTAGTCAAGGTTTAACTGAGCTTTTACCAGAAAATATTGATTTAGTCATGGAAAAAAGTAAGGAGTATATTTTATTTGGGGATAAGTGGTACGTATGCGATATAATTGGGGAGAGGAGTATAGGAAAATCTTTAGTTGATTATTTTGATATTACTCTACCCTGGATTGAGCGATTTTTAGGAGATGAAAGCAACTGGATTAAAAGAACTGCTGGGGTATCAATACATTTTTTTAATAAACGAGTAATTAATGAAAAAGAACGAACTCTTTTATTATTAAATATTTTAGAGCCACACATTGAAGAGAAACAAATTGATGCCGTGAAAGGAATTGGATGGGGGCTTAAAACAATTGGTAAATACCATCCAGATATGCTTACATCATTCCTTTTAAAACAATTAAATATGAACAAGAAGATTTCAAAAATTCTTCTTAGAAAAGCATTGACTTATCTTCCTGTAGAAAAAAGAGAGGAGATTGTATCAATTGTATAAAGTTTATAGTACAAAACACATATTAAATATCCATAAGCATTGCGATGGAGGATGGTTTTGGATAAAATATTCCGCTTCCCCTTACATTGGATGTGAACATGGTTGCACTTATTGTTATTGCAGGGAAGATAAATATGACCCTTATAAACGTGAAATAGATCCAGAATTATTAGAGCTAGAAGATCCTTTTTCTGAGTATATAAAAATAAAAGACAAAGCTCCTGAATTATTTAAGAAAGCAATTGCCACTAAGCCTAAAGATTTGATTTATCTAGATAGTTATCAACCAGTTGAAAAAGAATATGGATATTGTAGGAAAATTCTTGAGACGTGTCTTGATTTAGAGTTGCCAGTATTCTTAAATGAAAAATCTCCCCTCCTCTTAAAAGACTTGGACATTTTAAAAGAAATCAATAATAGATCCTACGTTAATGTTGGTTGGTCAATGGTATGTGGAAAAGACAATGACAAATTTTCAATATTTGAGCCAAATACGCCAAAGCCAGATTCAAGATTCAATGCAATGAGAAAATTGTCAGATAATGATATTCTCACTGGAACGATTTTCATGCCAATACTCCCATATATTTCCGATACAGAAGAGAACATAGAAGAAGTTATTAAGAATACAAAAATAAACGGTGGAAAATATGTATTGGATGGGGGATTAACACTTAATGGATACTGTAAAACTTATTTCTTTAAATCTTTAGAAAAATATGATTCTTATTTACTCGAAAAATATGAAAAACTATTTTCTAGTGAAAAACTTTATTCTCAAATTAATATTAAAATACATAAAACTGTATTAAAGTACTGTAAAAAATATAATCTTCAGAATTATATTACTAGACCAATTAACTTTTACCCTCTAGAAATCCAGATTAATAAAAAAGTTTCTGAAAAGTTATTTCTTAAGGCACGAGAAATTCAGACGGAAGGTGGGAACAAATACAAGGAGTGGGCATATAGAAAAGCTGCTTGGGAAATAGACGAACTTAAAGAAAATATACAAGAAATATACAAAAATGAAGGTGTCAATGGACTATTGGGGACCAAAGGGGTAGGTAAATCAATTGCAATTGAAATAGAAAAAATATTAAAGTCTAATCCTATTAATGATTAGTCGAAAAACATATAAAAAGATTAATTCTAGAACTCTCAATGTAATAAAGTGAGGTTTTGATAGCATGAAAATAATAACTTATTTTTTAATTGGAATGTTGCTGTTAGCATCAGGAATGTATGTTTCAGCATCTGATAAAAATTTTGATATTATATTAATTCAAGGTTCATCTCTTAAAGCAGGTACGGAAAATAATTTAGTCACGATTACAATTAATAATGAAACTTCTTTGGAATTTCAGACTGTAAAAGTTTACCTAGATCTTTCATCTCCTTTCTCGGCCTCAAGTAAAGAATCTGATCAATTTGTAATTGGAAATCTTACAACAATTCCTAAAGGTGGATTTTTTGTAATTGATGTTGATAGCGGCGCATCTTACGGGAATTATAAAATACCAGTAATAATTGAAACAAATAGGGGAAAATATTTTGAAGAGATAGAGGTCAAGGTTATTGGAGATACACTTGTAAGTGTTGAAGACTTCTCTATAGATGGGGTAAAAGGAAAAACAGTTGATCCTGGCACAATATTTAATATTAATCTCAGGCTGAAAAATGTAGGGGGAAACAGATTACAGTGGGTAAAAGTAACACTTGATACAAAAGATCCTGAAATAGTTCCTGTTTCTTCATCACTAACTAAAACATTCCAAGACTTAAGGACAGGGGAATATGTTGTTGCATCCTATGACTTGTCTATCGGGAAAAGTATTACTCCAAAGAATCACATTATGAATTTAGTTCTCACATTCCAAGATAACCTTGGAGTCACTTACACTCAAAATGAAGTTCTTGGTCTAAAGATAAGGGGGCAACCTCAGTTGGAACTTGGTAGGAGAACAACCGACCCAACAAGAATTGTACAGAATCAGCCTTTTGTCTTAACATTAAAGATGGAAAACATTGGCACAACTGACGCAGATAATGTTAAACTTAAAATCGAATCTCCTTTTGTTGGAGATAGTGAAGCATACCTCGGTAAGATCCCAAAAGATGATTATGCCAATGGTGTATTTGCACTAAATTCTGGAACAAATAGTGGTGAAGTTAAATGCAAATTAATTATTACCTACAATGATGATCAAGGTTCCCAAACAGATGAAAAAGAATTCTTTATTTCCGTTAATGCTATCCCGAAAGCATCTGGGGCACAAGTTGTTGGTGGATTGATTATTCCAGTAATACTACTGGTGATAATTATTGGTGGAATATACCTTTATAGAAAAAGAAGAAAATCAACAAAAGAAGGGTCTTCTAAAGAGATATCTGGGCAATAAATTGGTATCTTTAGAGGTCATGAAAAATGCAATCACCAGTAATTGATGCACGGGCATTATACAAGTGCTACACTCTTGGAAATGCCCAGATTCCTATTTTGCGTGGAATAGATCTTACTGTGCAAAAGGGTGAAATTGTCGCTTTGATGGGACCATCTGGATCTGGTAAGAGTACTCTTTTGGGGATATTGGGGGGATTAGATCTACCTACTTCAGGTAAAATTCTAATCGACGGAATTGATATAACAAGGCTTCCTGAAAGTAAACTTGCGGAGATTAGAGGAAGAAAAATTGGATTTGTTTTTCAAGCTTATAATCTTGTTTCAACCCTTACAGCCATTGAAAATGTGATGTTGCCTTCATATTTTGTTAAAGGCAAGAAAAAAGACCCCGAAGAGCTTCTAGAGATAGTAGGCCTTAGCCACAGAAGAAATAATAAGCCAACTGAAATGAGCGGCGGTGAACAACAAAGAGTAGCTATTGCAAGAGCATTGATAAATAATCCTAAAATTCTTTTTGGCGATGAACCAACAGGTAACTTGGATTCTAAGACTGAACTTAAAATATTAAATCTATTTCAGAGATTAAGAGAAGATTTTGATTCTACTATCTTTTTAGTTACACATTCTGACGAAGTAGCTAAAATTGCTGATCGTATTATTTATATTAGAGATGGTCGATTGGAAAGGGAGAAAAATGTTGGAAAACTCAAAAATTAGCATATACTCTAAATATGCTACAACCTCCCTTTTAAGAAGAAAACAGAGAACTCTCTTTTCTTTGCTTGCGATCGCCATAAGTATATCTTCAATAGTAGCGATTAGTCTAATGGGAAGCTCTGTCAACTATACCCTCCAAAGTAGTGTTAAATACTACTTTGGCGGTGATCTGAGACTCGACATGGAAACTATTGGGTTCAGGACTGGTGAATTTGATTTCAAAGAAACAGAGGAATTTGTGCAATCTTTGAAGGACTCTGGTACAATTCAAGATTACACATATTTAATTGATACAGTAAGGGGTACAGATATACAAAGAGAGGGAGTAACCCAGACTATTTTGGGACTTAGGGGAATAGAACTAGGTAAATATCCGCTTTACGATGAAATTCCTGTTATAGAACCAAAAGGTGTAAGATTTAATACCTTAATCAAGGAACCTTACGACATAGCTATAAATGATATATTGGCTCAAAATCTTAAATTAAAAGTTGGAGACACCCTCCCAGTCCTTTCAGACAACGGTAGAACTGAATTTAAGGTAGTTGGTATTGTAAAAGAAGGCGGAGGAGTTGCCGATATTTTTGGAGTAGGTATAATCAAACACGAAACAATGATGGAGCTTCTTAAACTTGAAGAAAAAGATGCATCAAGTATCTTCATTAAAACTGAAAACGATTCTTTGATGTTTGATGCTGAAAGGTCAATTAAAACTCAATTAATTGATCGAAACAAATACACAATTAGCGTTACAAATTATATTGATCAGAATGAAGCAACAATTGAAACCCTGAAACCTGTTTTGCAATTCTTTGGCCTTGCCGGAATCATAGCCCTTCTGGTAGGCGCAATCGGTATAATTACTACGATGTTCATATCTATGAAAGAAAGAAAAAAAGAAATAGGCACAATGAAAGCAGTGGGAATTAAAAGCTCTGAAGTAATTAATTTCTTTCTTTTTGAGGCACTTTTTTTAGGGGTTAGTGGTAGTCTAATCGGAGTACTACTTGGTATAATAATATCGACTCAATTAGTTCTTATAGCTGAAGGATTGTTCAATACAGTTTTACGGTTAGTTATAGATCCATTTATATTGATCTATGGGTTCCTTGTGGGAGTTTTCTCAGTGCTAACATTCCAAATAGTGCCCGCATATATCGGGAGTCAGATTAGGCCTATTATAGTGTTAAAAGAGATGGAAGGCGAAAAACCTTTCTATAAGGATTGGGGATTCGCCAAAATAGTATTTATTTCTTTCTTAGTTTTTGGTGGAATATTATATATTAATTTACGTTCAATATTGCTAGTACTTGCCGTTTATGGATTAATATTATTAATGTTTATTTTCACAATAGTTACCAGGTACATTATTAAATTAGTGTCCAGATTTCCTACATTTAACTTAGTTTCATTAAAGTTGGGCCTAAGGAGCATTGAAAGAAATCACTGGACTGTTGCAACAGCTCTTTTGGCAATATCTATAGGCCTAGGTAGTGTGGGTGGAGTTCTAACAACCGGGGAAGGCCTAAAAGATTTTGTAGCTGATGCATTCACATCATTTGCCGATTATGATGTTCAGATAAATGGAATACCTGATTCAAAAATTTCTAATATGGAAGAAAGACTTTTGTTAATGGAAGAGGTAAAAACAGTATATAAAACAGGAGATGAATTTTCTGGGTTTTCTGTAAATATCTCTGAAATCAATGGTAAATCTGTATCAAGATACCTAAGTGATTTTACTGAAGACAAACGTAAAATAGCTGAAGAAAGATGCTCTGGGGCAAACTTAGGAGGTAGGAATCTTGAATTTAATCCTCTAAATCCCATTACGTATAGGCCGATTAAAGGAAAACTTCTTGGAAAAGAAGACATAGGTAAAAATAATATTATAATATCCACGCAATGTGTAAATACTTTTGGTTTTGATGTCGGAGATACTATTACTTTTCAATATAATGATTACTTTTTTGATATGAAAATAGTTGGAGTTTACCAGCCTAGTTTCCAAGGAGGGGGTCCACCATCTTCTAATTTAGGAATTCTAACTTCAGTTGAGACTGTGGACAGGATAATAAGATCTTCTTCAAACAAAGAATTTAATATAATTGAAGTCAATAATATTAAACTAAAAGATTATGCCAAACAATTACCCTCGGATCAAGCTAAATCCATTTTAATTATTTCAAAAATTAATGTTAACATTTTAGGTTTAGGGCAGGAATCTAAGTATTTTGATAGTTATGATACTGATGGAATAGTCATTTCACAAAAATTAGCACAAGTGTTTGGGTTAAATATAGGCGATACACTCACTTTAGAGGAAAATGATTATAAAAAGACATTTACAATCAGAAATATTAGTGCTGGCCCATTTAACAAAGGTGCCGAAATCGTTGTTTCTTATAAAGCTTTAAGTGATGCATTTCCAGACATTTATACTTATACACTTAATGTCATTGCTAAAGAAGGTCAGGCAGATTCAATGTCCAAAAAAGTAAAGGCTATGTTTTCACCGGAATATTATGTGTTTGAATCCTCTGAAGTTTTATCAATTGTTAACAGACTAATCGATCAAGTAGTGATCCCAATATCTTTACTTGCATCCTTTTCACTTTTTGTCGCAATTATAGTTATTTCAAATACAATGTATCTTACAATAATTGACCGAAAGAGAGAAATAGGAATCATGAAGGCAATAGGTGCAAGTAATCTTACGGTATTAAAAAATCTCGCAGTAGAAAATTTAGCAATAGGTGCAATTGGGGGAGTTCTCTCTTTAGTTATTCTTTACATGGCATTTTTTGGCCTTTCTATCATTTTACAGATCGGTGGCACTCCGATTAGTCCGATAATCTTGGTAGGAATATTCCTTTTGTCATTAGTTGTATCTGTTGTTGCTTCTATTATTCCTGCATACAATACCTCAAGGATAAGGCCGCTATCTGTACTTAGATACGAATAAGTCCACAAGCATATTGTTTAGTACCATTTGGACATAACAAGTATAAAACCGAAAATCTTATAAATGGATTGATTAGATTAACTTCAGGTGAACTTAAGTGGCCGTTTCACGAAGCTGCCCAATGCGAATCGTTGTAAGGGATTTAGATGCACCTTTTGAAGACTCCCCTTCAGGATATATAGAATGGGTTTGCGAGTCTCTAGGAATTGTCACCGGTAGGGATGTAAACAAGACAGCAATTACAGTATTTAAGGTGATAGTCGAAAAATCTGATTATCGATATGGCATTTCAAGCACGGAATTAGCAGATGAGTTATCTATGTCTCGTGGAGCTGTTATCAATCAACTTAACAAGCTAATTGAATGTGGCCTCATACGAAGAAGTGGAAGGAATTATACTCTCCGAGGTGGAAATCTAACTAGAACGATGATGGAGATAAGGGGAGATTTTGATAGACTCTTTGAAAGACTGGAGAAAGCTGCAACTTATATGGATAATTTTTTTGGCTTCCCAATGGAGAATAAAATCTATAGAAAATCATAGGTGTTTTTATGACTGAAGAAAATGAAATCTTTGAAAATAATGAAGACAAAATTACGGAACTTGAAAATAAAATCGCTGAACTAGAGAAACAGCTTTCAGAAAGTGAATCAAAGTTAAAAGAGCACTATGACAGATTATTACGGAGTGAAGCCGATTTTCAGAATCTTAAAAAAAGGACAGAAAAGGAAAAAGACGATACAAGAAAATTTGCTTTGCAGGAAATCATGACAGGAATTCTAAATGTACTTGATCACATTGAACGGGGAATAAAAGCTTACAAAGATGCAGACAAGGAAAATTTAGACAAAGTTGAAGTGTTGAAAGGAATGGAACTAATCTACAAAGACCTTAGGGATGTTCTTAGTTCTCATGGACTATGTGAGATTGAATGCATGGGTAAAGAATTTGATCCATTTTATCATGAAGCGCTAGCTACGATTTGTTCAGAAGAAACAGACGATAACACTGTAGTTGAAGAGTTTCAAAAGGGATATATTTTAAATGATAGGGTGATAAGGCCATCAAGAGTTAAAGTAACTAAAAGGGAATAATTAGAATAATGTTATAATAAAATGAGGTGAGTTATAATGGGAAAAGTATTAGGAATTGATTTAGGAACAACAAATTCATGTATGTCTATAATGGATAAAGGCCAACCTCTTGTAATACCAAATGCAGAGGGTGGAAGAACTACCCCATCAGTTGTTGGAGTTTCATCCAAAGGTGAATGGCTAGTAGGCAGAGTTGCAAAAAATCAGATTGTTTCAAATCCTGAAAATACTGCCTACTCAGTTAAGAGATTTATTGGCAGAAGATATGATGAAGTTGATAGTGAAAAGAAGATTATCCAGTACACTATTACACCTGGAAATACCCAAGAAGTAAGAATAGTTCTTGGTGGAAAGGACTATACACCAGAAGAGCTTTCCGCAAAAATTCTTAAGAAAATGAAAGACGATGCAGAAGCTTATCTCGGAGAGAAGATAACGGAAGCAGTTATTACTGTACCTGCTTACTTTAATGACTCTCAAAGAAAAGCAACAAAAGATGCCGGAGAAATAGCTGGACTAAAAGTTTTAAGAATTATTAATGAACCTACTGCGGCAACTCTTGCATATGGGCTTGATAAACAGGAAGAGCAGACTGTTCTTGTTTATGACCTTGGAGGAGGTACTTTCGATGTTTCAATCCTTGAAATTGGTGAAGGTGTATTTGAAGTAAAGTCTACCAATGGTGACACACATCTTGGTGGAGATGATTGGGACCAGCGCGTAGTTGAGTGGTTAGTTGAAGAATATAAAAAGCAGTATGGGAAAGATATAACTAAAGACAAAATGGCCATGCAAAGATTAAAAGAGGCCGCCGAGAAGGCAAAGATTGAACTATCTGGATTGGCTGAAACCTCGATAAATCTACCCTATTTAACTGCAGACGAATCCGGACCAAAGCATCTAGAAGTATCCCTATCTAGGTCAAAATTTGAAGCAATGACAAAGGATCTTATAGACAGGACAATGAAGCCAATTCAACAAGCAATGACCGATGCGAAGGTAGAGCCAGAAGATATTGATTCTATTCTACTTGTAGGGGGATCTACAAGAATGCCTCAAGTATACACTTATGTGAAACAGTACTTTGCCAAGGAACCAAGAAGGGACATTAATCCTGACGAGTGCGTAGCAATAGGTGCAGGGATCCAAGGTGGAGTACTTAAAGGTGAAGTAAAAGATGTACTTCTTTTGGACGTTACTCCATTATCCTTAGGAATTGAGACTTTTGGTGGGGTATTTACTAAATTGATTGATAGAAATACAACTATACCTACAAAGAAAAGCGAAGTATTTTCGACAGCAACAGACAATCAATCCTCAGTAGAGATACATGTACTACAAGGGGAAAGGCCAATGGCGGCAGACAATCATACCTTAGGTAAATTTACTTTAAGCGGTATCCCGCCTGCTCCAAGAGGTATCCCTCAAATAGAAGTCACATTTGATATAGATGCAAATGGAATTCTAAACGTTACAGCCAAAGATAAAGGAACTGGAAAAGAACAGAGTATCACTATACAAGCATCAGCTAACTTATCTAAGAGTGAAATAGAAAATCTAAAGAAAGAGGCCGAAGCTCATGCACAGGAAGACACAAAAAAGAAAGAATTGGTAGAAGCAAGAAATCAGGCAGATACAGTAATATATACCACTGAAAAAGCAATTAAAGACTTTGCAGATAAAATAGATTCATCTAAAAAATCTGAATTAGAAGGATTAATTACTGAATTAAAAAATGCTATGAATGGAAGCAATTCTCAGGAAATAAACGAAAAAACAGAAAAACTATCCAAAGCAATGTATGAAGTAAGCACTAAAATTTATCAACAGACACAAGGTACACAAGGACAACCAAACGAAGAACCAAAAACTGAAGGCAGCACTAACGCTGGCGACAATGTCTACGATGCCGATTTTGAGGTAACAGACGAAGACAAAAAAGATTAATTAATTTTTTTATTATATTTTTGAGGTTTTAGGATATGACTAAAAGAGACTACTACGAAGTTCTAGAAATACATAAAAATGCTACAGACGATGAAATTAAAAAATCTTACAGAAGGCTTGCTAAGAAATATCATCCTGACCTCAATAAAGGCGATAAAGCAGCCGAAGATAAATTCAAAGAGATATCTGAAGCATATGAAATCCTGATGGACAAGAATAAAAAAGCTAATTATGATAAATACGGCCATGCAGGAGTAAATAGTCAATTTGGACGAGAGGGATTTGAGTGGAGTAACTTTACTCATTTTTCAGATCTAGAAGATATTTTTGGCGGGGGATTCGGCGGAGGAGGTTTCGGCGATTCCATATTCGATATCTTTTTTGGTTCTTCTGGTCAAAGAGGCGGAACTTACAGACCACAGAAGGGCAGGGATCTAAAAACTGGGATATCTATAACACTTGAAGAAGCATATAGTGGAACAAAAAAATCTCTTAAAATGAACAAAGGACTAAAATGCTCAGATTGCCAAGGGACAGGGTCAAAAGGAGGGTCTCCCCCAAAAGTTTGCCCTGCTTGTGGGGGCGCAGGTAGAGTTCAAGCGAGAAGAGATACAGTTTTTGGCACCTTTGCAACAGTCACTGCATGTAATACTTGTGGTGGGAGAGGAAAGGTTATTGTAGAAAAATGCCCTAAATGCGGTGGAAGTGGAAGTGTACGTGGTGAAAAGACTATTACGTTAGACATACCCAAAGGAGTCGAAGATGGTAGCACTCTTAGGATAACACAAGAAGGAGAGATGGGTTCATTGGGGGGGCCACCTGGAGATTTATATCTTGAGATTAGAATACTTCCACATAATAATTTCAAGAGAGAAGGTGCAGATTTAGTATATTCTCAATGC
>LNGC01000047.1 GCA_001587715.1 Candidatus Methanofastidiosum methylothiophilum
CTGTTATTTCAGAACCGTTCAGTTTTTTATTCCTCAGTAACCACAAAATCAAAAATGAAAGGAATCCCTTACCGTGATGCTTGTGATCTCCCATGTGTACGAAATTCCCTAGGAAGTATTAAAATATATCGGTTAACCGAAAGACTTATAAATAAATATCGGATATACGATATTGGAGAACCGATATGGAGGTGATAGTGTATGTGGAAACATGAACATATGGGGCATGGAAGGCCAAGGTATGAATCAATGAATTGCAGTTGCGGAGGTAGTTGCCATTCTGGAAGACGCTTCCTTACAAAAGAGGAAAGAATAGAAATGCTCGAAGACTATAAGAACTGGCTTGAAAAGGAAAAGCAGGGTGTTGAAGAAAGAATTGAAGAATTAAAGAAATAATCTAATTTTGTTTTTTACTTTTATATTGTTATAATTATCTACTTATTTATCAGCATAATAGAAAAATATTTAAATATATTAATTTTTTATTTTTAGTATCGATAAGGTGATTATTGTGAAGAAAATATTTGCTATATTCATCGGATTGTTGTTTTTGGTAAGTACATTTGCTCTAGCTTCTGCTTTTTCAGACAATGCATCTTACATATATCCAAACAAGACGAATTATACGATTGGTGAAAAAGTGATTGTGAAAAGTGATTCTGGCTATAATGCTTTAGAGACCCCAAATGGCGTGCTAGAGTATAATAGTAGCAGTTGGGACGGCCCAGTGTTAACTATGGTATGGAAGGCTAAGAATGCAGGCACTGTAAAATTCTATAGCCCAAAAGCCTCTGTACTTATTAAAGTAGCAATGGACAAGCCAACGCCAATGCAGCAATTCATGAACATACTTGGATTCGGAAAAAAGGATTAATTTTATTTTTCTAACTTTTTTAAAAATAAAAAAATATTTAATTTTCTTTCTCAAGCCCCAGTATCTTCATAAACTGATTTACTGGAAGCGATTTCTTTAGAGTCGGGATTCTGTGGAGATTGTAGTTATTCTGACCGAACTTAGGCCAGCTTGATTTTGCGTATGCCATCATTGATTTTTGATAATCCTGGTATGTCCATCTTGAATCACTTGGAAGGGCATAGAAGTATTTGTCCCCGCTCCCAAAGTAAATTGTGCCGTCTGGACCAATCGCAGGAACAGATCGAATATAGCCGGCGGCTTGATATTTCCATTTTAATGTACTGTCAGGATTTATGGCATAAAGATAGTCATCCCAGCTACCTATGTAAATAGTGCCGTCTGGACCAATCGCAGGTGAAGAATTAACTAGTGATCCTGTCTTAAAGCTCCATTTTAGGGTCTTGTCTGGAGTTATCGCGTAAACATAACTATCCCAGCTTCCAAAGTAAATTGTGCCGTCCTGTCCTATTGCGGGGGAGGTATCCACTGATAGACTTGTCTCAAATTTCCACTTTTGTGAGCCGTTTGGATTGATTGCATATAAGTCATTTCCTCCTCCAACATATATTGTGCCATCGGAATCTATAGCCGGGGAAGAATCAACTGAACCGCCAGTCTCAAATTTCCACTTTAGGCTTCCATTTGAATTGATAGCGTAAAGGTATCTATCATCACTTCCTATATAAATTGTGCCGTCAGACCCAATTGCAGGTGAAGATTCGACTGAATTACCTGTTTCATATTTCCACTTTAGGTCTCCGTTCGGATTCAATGCATAAAGGTAGTTATCCCAACTTCCGATATAAACTGTGCCGTCTGCACCTATCGCAGGAGAAGAATCAATCAAACTCTCTGTTTCATATTTCCACTTTAGGCTGCCATTTGGATATAATGCGTAAATGTATTTATCCAGACTTCCGAAGTAAATTGTACCATTTGATGCAACGGCAGGCGATGAATGGACAATATTACCTGTTTTAAATTTCCATTTTATTGTGCCATTTGGATTTATGGCGTAAAGGTTGGTATCACGACTTCCGATATAAACTGTGCCGTCTGCACCTATCGCAGGAGAACAGTCAGTTTTATCACCGATATTGATTTTCCATTTCTCAGTCACACCTGCTGCATAAACAGTGCTTGACGAAATTAAGAAAATGGCAACTATAATACTTACTAATATTTTTTTCATATTATCACAGCTGTAATTGTTTAAAATAAAATATTAAAATATTTAAGTATTTGCATAAAATGAAATATTAGAATAAAATAACTGCCAGAACAAGTATAACAATCCCAATCATTATGCCTCGGTATATCCCTATGATGGATGACCTGCCTTCAGCGTCTGTTTTACTTCTCAAAAGTTTTGAAACAAAATAGATAATATTGGTGTCTATCAAGGCTATTGGCAATAAGTAAACTAATCCTAGATTTCCAAGTACCAATGGAAAAAAACTCACCAATATTACTAGGCAAAACAATAAACTTGATACTTTAAGCGCAACTTTTCTTCCCCTGGTTATTGCTATTGATTAGAGTTTTGAAGCTTATCACCCTCTGAATCCATGGCATCGGCAGATATCTCTTCCCCCAGGTCAACTAGGAAGGCCATAAGTCCAAATGACCACAATGTGAAATTCCAGGGATCTTCTCCTTTTGGGAATTTAATTTCTTTCATAGATATTCCTTAATCTAGAATTTATCAAAATATAAAGATTTGCTTAATCAGAGCCCCTTTGTTATGGTTAGAGGTACATAAAATTTATAAGCCATCTTCGCTGTTCTTTGCTAAAGCAGAGGTAGTTACATGAAATCTGATGAGATAATGGACATTGCGCTTAGAAGGGGATTTATTTTTCCGTCTTCTGAAATTTATGGTGGTATTTCCGGTTTTTATGATTACGGTCATCTTGGTACCCTTATGAGGAGGAAATGGGAAAATGCTTGGAGAAAGCATTATCTTGGTCTAAATCCCAACTTCTTTGAAATTGATGCCACAAATATAATGCCAAAGAATGTTTTTGTAGGGTCGGGACACCTTGAAAACTTTAACGACCCTTTGACTGAATGTGAGAAGTGTCACTCAAGATTTAGGGCAGACCACCTTGTAGAAGAGTTCCTTGAAAGAAGTGCAGAAGGCATGTCTGCTGATGAAATGTCAGGATTACTGAAAGAAAGCAATATACCATGCCCAAAGTGCGGCGGGCATCTTCTTGATGTGAAGATGTTCAATATGATGTTTGAGATATCTGTTGGTGCAACTGGAGAATCAGAGATAGCCTACTTAAGACCCGAAACTGCACAGGGTGCATTTTTGGCTTTCAAGAGGAGCTTTAACACTTTGAGAGGCAAGCTCCCGATGGGTCTTGCAATTATAGGCAGGGCATATAGAAATGAGATATCCCCAAGACAGGGATTCTACAGATTGAGAGAATTTAATCAGGCTGAGCTTCAAGTGTTCTTTGACCCAGACAGTATTGAGGATCACCCCGACTTTGATTCAATTAAAGATGTGAAATTAAGGATGTTCCCGTTACAGAATAGGAGCAGTAATGAAGTCGATGACATAACTGCATCAGACCTCAACAAGGAGTATGGTGTGCCGAAGTTTTATGTTTATCACCTTGCAAAGATCCAGGAATTTTACCTTGATAAGATGAAATTCCCAAGAGAACTATTCAGATTCAGGGAGCTTTCTGCAGATGAAAGGGCATTCTATAACAAGATCCACTGGGATGTTGAAGTCTATACTGACTCCCTTGGCGGCTATAAGGAAATGGGGGGCCTACATTACAGGACAGACCATGATCTAGGCGGCCACCAGAACGCAAGTGGGGAAAGACTTGATGTAAATATAGAAGGCAAGAAGTTTATACCTCACGTACTTGAGCTTTCATTTGGTGTCGATAGAAACTTCTGGACATTGCTTGACGTATTCTATAAAGATGAGGGGGATAGAAAAGTAATATCTCTACCAAAGGAAGTAGCACCATTTAGGGCTGGGATATTCCCACTGCAAAAGAAAGGGGACCTTGAGAAGGTTGCAAAGAGCGTCTATGAAAAGCTATCAGAATGCTATGATGTTTTCTACGATGATTCAGGTTCAATAGGTAGACGATACAGGAGACAGGACGAAATTGGAACTCCTTTTGCCATAACTATTGACTTCCAGACATTAGAAGACAACACTGTGACCATCAGAGAAAGAGATTCAATGGATCAGCACAGGGTAAACATAGAAGACATCTGGAAAAATATTTAATTTTTTATATCTTTTCAAATATGATATCTTGGGCACCTTCCCACAATACTTTTTTACCTAACTCAGGTAATTTCTCTTTTCCCTCTATAATTGTAAGGAAATGATTGCCGGCAAGCTGCCCCATCTTGCTAGAAAAACAGGTGCTCCCATAGGGGAGTAATATTTCAGTTTCACTTATTCCACCAGGGTATAGGAGGATTTCTCCTTTTGAGGGGTGGCTGGTATGATTTTCATATCCAACACCTAAATTAAAATCGCCTAGTGGTATCCATACGGCTTCGCCACTCCACCTCACGTGGATTATCTTGTTTTTATAAGGTAATAACTTTAAGAATGCAGAACATGTTTTTGGTGCATCTTCTTCTAATCTGGCTTTAAATACAAAGCCCCCGGCCGTAATCTTAAGATTTGCCATATAAATCCTCAAAAATTACTATAATTTGAAATATAAAATCTTATTTATTTTTATGAATCCCTGTAGGAGATTGTTGCAACTACTTGATCTCTTGGAGTATGGCCTATGAATACGAAGCTGTGTGTGGTACCTGTACTATGATTTGTTGATCTTTTTAAAACAAAGGTGACATTTGAACCGGCGTTGACACTCCGCGGTAAAGTTGGTTGTATGCTCTCCCAATTGTTCTGGCCGTCTATTATAAAATCCTGGGGCCCGTTGAAAGTGATAATCCCTGATGAAGAGGAATTCTTCAAAGTCACATAATAAGACGTTCCATCATCAGTTAAACTGACAATATCCAATCTTAAATTACCCGAAACACCTGCCTGCTGCTCAACTTCTTTCTGGATCTGTGTCTGAAAGCTCCTGACCCACACCCAATAAGCACTGACAGAAGATACTGCAACTGCGACAAGTAACATTGTAGCAACAACTGGTGAAACTGCTTTTCTGTTCATAAAATAAAAGAGTAAATAGGATAATAAAAAACTATCCTTTTACACCCTGGGCAAAGTCATCTCTTCCTCCGCCTTTACCATATTTCTTAACTACATTACAAGCTTTATGTCCACTTTCAATGGCTAACTTCCCACATGAAACAACTATATTGCCTTCGTTATTAGTCAAGACAATTACCTTGTTATCTCCTGAAAGCTCCTTTGCAATTTTTCTCATTTCATCAGGCGATGTATCCACATTTTCTTCCATGAACAGTATCCCATCGGATTCTATGTAGTTACATTCGAGACCCTCTTTCTTTAGGCAAGAAATTTCTGCTTTCAGTCTTTCAATCTCTTTTCCCCTGTTCTTCCATTCGTTGAAAAATCTCTTTCCTGTGTCAAGGAGTTTGTCCTTTTCAACTTTAAAGACATCGGATAAATCCCTTAAGAGAATAGATTCTTCCTGAATCGCATCAAGCGCCTTAAGTCCAGCACAGAATTCAAGTCTTACAACACCGTCCTGAATCTTACTCTGTTTTATAATTTTGATAGGTCCTATCTGGCCTGTGAAATCTGCGTGTGTTCCTCCGCATGCTTCTACATCAAGCCCCTTGACATTGACTACCCTGAGCTTCTTACCAGGTACCGCTCCACCTTGGTATAATCTAAATCCATATTTCTTTTCCGCTTCAGCTCTTGGGAAAAATCCTTTTTCTATTGGAAGATTCTTTAGGACTATCTCATTAGAAATTTTTTCTATTTTGAATAAATCTTCATTATCGATAAGTTTGTAGTGAGTTATGTCAAGCCTTGCCTTTTCTTCAGTCTTTTCTGCGCCTGCTTGCCATATATGATTGCCTAAAATTTGCCTACTGACCCCGTTTATTATGTGGGTTGCTGTGTGATGTCTTGTCAGATTTAATCTTCTATCTTTGTCTACTTGGCCTTTTACTGTGTCGCCTTTCTTGAAGTTAATTTTGCCTTCCATAATATGAAGGATTACATTTCCAGAAACTTGTGTGTATGAAACAGGACAGTCATTTAGTGAGCCCCTGTCCCCTTCTTGGCCCCCACTTTCTGGGTAGAATGCTGTCTTGTCCAGTATGGCAATATTATCTGAAATATCAAGCACTTTGGCAGAAAATTCTGTTATGCCATCATAATAAAGTCTCTCAGTATCTGGCATGTCGTAGTGAATTTCCTTTTCACTGCCTACTGATTCCTTCTTCTCATGCCTTTCCGTGACCCTCTTGTAGAAGTCCTTGGGTGATTTTATCCCCATAACTTCAGGAGTTATTCCGTGTGAATCATACAACTCGATCAGTTTATCTTCGGATAGCTTTTCTCCCTTCTCATTTAGTCTTTCAACTATCCTAAGTGACTTCTCTTTAGTATTTTCAAACTTCTCCATTTCATAAGAAATAATCTCGCATATATCGCTAATGTTCTCTTTGAGTTCTGGGTACTGGGGCATGAGGTACTTTGCATGCTCCTCGATAACTTTCTGAAGCTCAATATCCCATGAGAATTCCTCTATGAAAGAAAGCGCCCTTCTCAAAATTACCCTTAGGTTGTACCCGCCACCGACGTTAGAAGGCAAGGCACCGTCAGAAAGGGCAAACAATAATGATCTAGAGTGGTCCCCGATAGAATATATCGCCTGTAGTGGTAAAACCTGCTGCTTTAAGTTCTCTTTGTCTGTGGAAAGTTTTTTTGCAATATTATCCCAGACTTTTTCAATGTCTTCTACCTCATCCATATTCAACATTCCAGAATAAGGTATGAAATCCTTCAAGAATGACTTGTCAGGAGTTATTCCTGTCCTCCTGTAAAGGTGGTCACAAACTGTAGGGAATACTGTCTCGTAACCGATTGGATTTGCAAGCGAAAACCAAGAGAATCTTTCCTGCCCCGCCCCCATATCAAGCACCTTCAGATCAAGCTCCTTTCCTCCGGAAGGTGTAGTTTCATATTCAATATAAACTTGATTTCCCAGCTCTAAACCTCTAGAGAAAAACTCCATGCACGGCCCAAAATTCCCTCCGCCTGCCCAAGCGTCTTCATGGAATATTAGCTCCTCTGAAGGTATCCCAAGACCTGTCTTTAACCAATCATAAATGTCAGAGAGAAATCTATCTTGGGAGAACTCCTTTGGTGGGAAAAAGGCGTGCTGGCCTATCATGACAAAACCGGTATAGTGCCTTAATGTGACACCAACATTATCAATATCATTAAATCTGACACAAAATTGTGGCACAAGCAATGGATTTGCAGGTGGCTCCTGTACACCTTTCACTACATGTGGCTGGAAATCGTAAATTGAAGCCTGTACAAAGTCTGTATCGTCTCGCCATCTTGCAACGACTGGATATCTTTTGATTATAGAATATCCTTTCTTCTCAAAAAGGGATGACATCTCCTTCCATACCTGTATGAAGTCGAGTTTTTTCTTTGCAGGTGAATTCCCAATGAAAGAATATCCCCCTTCACATTCGGGATCTCCACAAATATCTCTGTCCTTTACAGACCAGAAATAGGTACCACACTTTTTACACTCTTTTCTTGTAAAACCAAGTGATTTTAACGTATCAACTGCATAATACTTCTGATAATTTTGACTTGCTTTTTTCTTGAAATCTTTTTTTAGCGCTCTATCGTCCATAATCTCACCAGGACATCACTCTTTTATAGACATCTGATAATTCTGTTATATAATTTACTGTTAGTGATTGTGATGAGGAATAGAATCGAGCGGCTTTTTGAATATATCGCTAAAGAAAAGAAAAATATCGACTGTGTACTTGTTTCAAGGTCGACTTTTCCCGACATTAACTTCTTTTATTTTAGTGACGCTTCGGGAGGTCTTTTTGATGGTTCGTTTTTACTTTTATACCCTGATGGCAGTTCAAAACTTTTTACCTCGACAATGGAGCAGGAAGCAGCAGAAAAATCAAAAGGTGATTTTGAGATTTATGTTTTCAGCTCAAGGGATGAGAGAATAAAACTGCTTGAAGAGCATATAAAAGGTAATAATCTTGGCCTTTCTTTTTCTTCAATAACATACTTTGAAGTCGAGAAGCTAAAGGAGACCTACAAAGGAAACCTTGTCGATATTACAAAGGAAATCAATTTTACAAGGGCAATAAAAGACAGAAAAGAAATTGAAAATATCAAAAAAGCCTCAGAGATAACTTCTAAAACATTCGGCGAAGTTCCAGATATGTTAAGTGATGGGCTAACAGAAAAAGAGCTCTCATTTAAGATAGAATTTCAACTTAGAAAAAATGGTGCAGAGGCACTTTCATATGACACGATTGCTGCTTTTGGTGCAAATTCCTCTTTGCCCCATTACGAAAGCTCTGATTGCACTCTAAAAAACGGAGATTTTGTTCTACTAGACTTTGCCGGGAGATACAATAAGTATTGCTCAGATATGACAAGGACCTTCTTCTATAGAAAGGCAAATCAAGAGCAGAAAAAAATATATGAAACTGTCCTTGAAGCACAGATGTTGGGAATTGACGAATTAAAGCCAGGGGCAATTGCAAAAGATATCCACAACAGCGTGTCAAAATATATTGATGACACAGAATTTAAAGGGAGATTCATCCACTCTCTTGGCCATGGTATAGGTCTTGAGACTCACGACACGCTTGGCCTAAGTCCGATAAGTGATTATATGATTGAAGAGAATATGGTTTTCACTATTGAGCCTGGCATATACATCCCTGAATTTGGGGGGGTAAGGATAGAGGACACTTTAGTTGTCAAAAAGGGAAAGCCAGAGATACTTACAACTTTTACAAAAGACCTTTTGATCATATAGGGCCAAGAAATTCTGCGTTTTTCCTTGGAAATCCTAACTCAAAAATTTTATTCTGGACTTTTTTTATGTCATAATCTACAAATCTTACTTCTAAAGAATAATCATCCTCGTCAAAGATTACATACTTTGCCTTATGGATTTCATCCCTAGGTTGGCCAACACTCCCAACGTTTATTATATATTTCTTTTCTGAATCCAATTTTAGTTTTTCCTCAACCATTGATTCATGCTTCAATTCATTTCCGTCAAGGTGATATTTTGCTAGAAGATGAGTGTGTCCTATGAAGCAAATTTTAGAATCGAATAGACTGAAAAGATATTTTATTTCACCTATACTTTTTCTTGTTATATAACCACGCACGTTGTCAGGTGGGGAGGCATGCACAAAATGGAAATTTTTACACTCAATTGATTTTGGCAACTTTCTAAGATAATTTTTTTCATCTCTTCCTAATATATCTAGAGTCAACATGATGCTCTCGTGCGCTATTCCACCAAGGTCGTTCAATAATTCCATATCAAATGTTGCAAGATCATGATTTCCCAGAGTAGATATAATTTTTTGATCGATAAAAACATCAACAACTTCATTTGGAAAGGGGCCATATCCAACTAGGTCCCCTGTGCACAATATTTTATCAACTGATTGTTTTTCTATATCTATTAGGACTTCGGATAATGCTTCACTATTGCCATGAATATCGGACATTACTCCAATCTTCAAAAGAGCCCTCCGAGATAAACCATGTTAGATTTAAGTCCAACTGATATCAAGCTTACAATGATTCCAGCGATAGCTGCACCTAATGCGATAGCCAAAAATGACCATTTTCTATTGAGACCTAAAAGGAAAGCTAAAAATGTACCAGTGTATACTCCAGTTCCGGGAAGTGGCACTGCAACAAAGAACATGAGCCCCAGCATCTCCCAATCTGAATACTTCTCATATTTTTTATGGACCCGCGCCTCCCATATCAGGTATAGACGATCAATAATATTAATTCTTCTTGCAATGGGAAATATGTGATCCAAGAAAATGAAAAGAGCAGGTATAACTAGTATTCCACCGAGTAAGCTTACCAAGAACACTTTTGTGATATCAAGACCCATTATTATCCCAATGGGTATGCTGCCTCTAAGTTCAAGCCACGGCACAATTGAGATTAAAAAAACATATAGGTATGGATCCATCTTATTTCCCTCTTACATCACATCCGCCTGGCGGAAGAGCTTGTACAATTGCATCTATATCATCAGTTTCTAAAATCTTTGCCACTCTCTTGGCAAAAGATTCTTTCTTATGTTTCCCAGGCATTATTTTAATATTTTTAACTGTATGCTTTTCTATTGGAACGTCTGGCCCACACATAATCTTTCCTTCAGAAGTAATACCAATAGTCAGTTTTATTGACACGGACCTAATGTAGTTCCTTTTGCCTTTTATTGCAAAAGCACCTTTTTTAAGATATTCTCCTGAAGGGGCTTCCTTTGTTACCTGATCTGGTTTGACCCAATACGCATCGCCACCACCATATCCATCCTTCCATAGCGAAGAAAATGAAACTGCAAATATTGCGGCCTCATTTAGAGTAATATCTGTTACCTTACTCCCATCTTTTACAATAACATGGGGCGCACCATAAGCATCTGCATGGAAATAAATGTCACTGTCTTCCATATACTTTTTTACAATGACTTCATTAGAAGAAGCGTCCCTTCCCCCAAGGACTATATTTCCCTCACTTGATGTAAACCATCTGAATCGCTCATACCATTCCCTTGCTTTCCTTTCAATTGCCTTGGGCTTTTCAACTTCAAATTCTTCCTCTTCTTCTTTTAGCGACAATAGTTTAGCTTCAGTATTATCCATCGCTATTTTAGCACCATCAATCTTTCTTTTCATCTTTTTTGATTTTTCATAAAATAGATTTGCATTTTCGTTGACATCTTTTTTAAGCTCTATGGGTAGCGGTGGGTCAAAGTTGAACGTTATTATGCCAGTCTTGAAATCAACATCAGAAATTAATTTATTTTGCGCTAGCTTTGTTTTGATTTCCTCAAGAGAGTAATTCTTTTTTGCCTGCTCTATTACTTTTATAGATTCTTCAATTATGGGGTATTTTTCGTAAGTCAGGTCTCCCAGTATTTTGTAAAGCTCTCTTTCGTCTATGTATGAGTCAAAAAGGTCTTTTTGGGATTTTAGCATTCTTTCAAATTTCTGTATCTTTTTCTGATGAGTTGAAATCTCTTCCCTTAAAATCTCTTCAGATTCGGCCTTTCCATAGACTTCATCGAGTGCTTTTGATAAAGATTCATATCTGACCTTTTCAAATTCGGAACTATCATATGACTTTAAATCGTAAGGAAGTATATCGACAACTTGTTCATTTTTCTTAATAATCATCGGGTCTTTTTTTAAGTTCTCTAATTGTATTAGGGCTTCTTTTATTTTAACTGCTTCTTCTTTTGAGATGCCAATTTTAGATTTATCTACTCCTGCTAATAGGCACGTTTCCTCGGCATAAAGGCCGCCGATGTTAAGCTGTGTTGCAAGCCCCTTTACTATCTCATATTCTTTAGAGAGCTCGATTATTTCATCAATGCTAAGATCAAATCCCTTTTTCTTCTCTGGGAATTCGTAAACGGATTTTGGGGCCAGAGTCCTATCCTTCATATATTCTCTTGACAATATCCCGACAATCACGTTATCTTGGTTTGCCAGCAGTATATTGCCGTCTCTAAACATCTCAACTATTAAAACAAATTTTACAACTGGATTATTTTCCTCGTAAAATCCAAATGAAAACATTAAAATTCTATCAAAATCATACTGCTCTATTTTAAAGAGCCACATCGCTTTCAGGTGCTTTCTAAGAAGCATTGCAAACCACGTCGGATTTTTTGGAGCCGGCTTGGGATAAGATGTGACAAAAACTGCAAGTGGTGGCTTAATAACTAAATCTTCCCTGCCCCGACCAAAAAATTTGATCCTTATCTCGTTTCCAAGCTGGTAGATTTTGTCAACTCGCATCCGCTCAAGGTCAGAAAGCTCTTTTGAAATCTCTTTCAGGTCAAAGGTAGAGAACATAAAAGAAAATAAAATAAAAGACTTAAAAAATTACGCCTATTTATTGT
>LNGC01000048.1 GCA_001587715.1 Candidatus Methanofastidiosum methylothiophilum
GAGCATGTAGAAGTTGCTATCAAATATTTAGAAAAAAAGGCAGGGGATACGGTAGTAATAGGAGATCATAAGTACGATATCCTATCTGGTAAAAGGGCAGGATGTTATACCATAGGAATACTTTCTGGCGTATCTTCAGAAGAACTTCTAAAAGAAGCAGACCTTATAGTATCTTCACTTGATGAAATTATTTCATTTTTGTAGGATATAGACAATAAAGTTTTTAAACAACAATTTAATCGTTTCGTATATATCCAAAGAAAGGAGGGTCACAATGGAATACAAAATTATTGTTTCTTACCAAGATGGTAAAACTATTCAGAAAGAAGTAAAGGACAAACAGGCAGAATCCCTCTTTGGTTTAAAGATTGGCGAAGAGTTTAATGGTGAGACGATAGGACTTTCTGGCCATGTGTTGAAGATTACAGGAGGATCCGATAAAGACGGATTCCCAATGAGGAAAGACCTCGATGGTAACAGAAGAGTAAAACTTTTGCTTTCCAAGAGTGTTGGCTTTAGGCCAGTAGAACAGGGAGAGAGAAGGAAAAAGAGAGTTAGAGGAAACACCATAAACGAAGACACTGTCCAAATTAACACCAAAGTAATGAAGCCTGAAAAATACGAAAATCCTGAAGAAAAGAAAGCAGAAGCACCAGAAGAAGCAAAATCTTAAGTGCATAATAATTTACGATAAGGAGATTTAAAGTTGGGACAAGCTGAAGTAAACATAGGTCTTGTAGGGCATGTCGATCATGGTAAAACTACTTTGACAAGAGCTCTATCTGGAGTTTGGACAGACAAACATAGCGAAGAGCTTAGAAGAGGTATTACAATAAGACTTGGTTATGCAGATATAGAATTCAGAAAATGCGAAGCATGCGAAGGGATAGAGGCCTATACTACTGAAAAAACTTGCCCTAAATGTGGGGGAAACTCTAAAGTTTTAAGAAAAGTCTCCTTTGTCGACGCACCGGGGCATGAAACCTTAATGGCAACAATGCTTTCAGGCGCCGCAATAATGGACGGGGCCATATTGGTTATTGCAGCTAATGAGAAATGCCCACAGCCACAGACAAGAGAGCATCTAATGGCCTTAAACATTGTTGGAATTAAGAATATTGTTATTGCACAGAATAAAATAGAGCTTGTTTCTAAGGAAAAAGCAATTGAAAATTATAATCAGATAAAGAGTTTTATTAAAGGGACTGTAGCTGAAAACGCTCCAATTATCCCTATATCTGCTCAACATAGGGTAAATATTGATTACCTGATAAAATCAATTGAAGATGTAATAAAAACTCCAAAAAGAGATCCAAATAAACCACCAATAATGTATATTGCAAGGTCTTTTGATACAAACAGGCCTGGTACATTCCCAGAGGATCTCAAAGGGGGTATCCTGGGCGGATCACTCATTCAGGGTAAACTAAAAGTTGGGGATAAAATAGAAATTAGGCCTGGCTTTGAAAAAGTTGAACAGAATAAGAAAGTCTTCAAGCCAATATTAACTGAAGTATCTAGCTTAAATGTTAGCAATGAATCAGTTGAAGAGGCTTTGCCTGGCGGGCTTCTTGGAGTTGGAACTTTTCTAGACCCTGCAGTAACAAAGTCAGACACTCTAGCTGGTAGCATATTAGGTCATCCTGATGAGTTGCCAAAAGTCTGGGAGAGTTTAACTCTTGAAATTAATCTCCTTGAAAGAGTTGTTGGTACAGAGGATGAAATTGAAGTAGATCCCATTAGGCCAAAAGAAATGCTTTTGTTAAATGTCGGAACAGCTAAAACAATAGGTACAACGACGAAAGTTGGTAAAGTCACAGAATTGATATTAAAACTTCCAGTATGTTCTTTAGTTGGTGAGAGAGTAGCCATAAGTAGAAGGGTCGGGGCCAGATGGAGACTGATAGGCTACGGAATAATAAAGTAGTTGTAATTCTAGATACAAATTTTCTTCTTCTTCCCGGTAGATTTAATCTTAGGATTGAATCAATCGAAGATGTAATTGAAAAAAAATGTAAGATAGTAATTCCAACAAATGTTATTTCTGAACTAAAACGAATAGAGCTCACAGGTTCTGATAAAAACTCTAAAGAAATTGCATTATTAATCTCGGAGCGATATGAAAAAATTGATTTAGAGGGCCCAGTAGATAGGTCAATTTTAGAATATGCAAAGAATAACAAATGTATTGTTGCAACAAATGACATGAAATTAAAGTCAGATTTAAGGAAAGCTCAAGTTCCAGTTGTTTATTTAAAAAAAGGGTCAAGACTTGGACTTGAAGGCTACATCGAATAGATTCTTGTTTTGATAATATCTATGTTTGTATTAACTGGATTAGAAGTGTCTATTATTATCACATCATCTTCAAATTCTTCAAATATCTTCTTCATTTTGAGGTATACACTGTAATCTGCATCGCTGAACTTATCCTTTCTCTTGTCTATCCTTTCCTTTAGAAGTTCTTCAGGAGTTTCGCAATATACAAAATATACATTTTCAGAAAAAGTCTTTCCAACTTCTTTTGCGCTTTGTCTTAGCGCTTTTGTATAAAAAGTTCCGTCGAGGATGACATTTTTTCTTGAAGCCAAATATTTCCCTGTAAGTGAAAATAGTTCGTCGTATACGATTCTTTTATCTTCTTCATTATACACTGGTTTTTCAAAAATCATTTTTCTTATCTTGTCAGTTGAAAAAACAACAGCATCTATCTCTTTTGCAAGTGATTCGGCAATAGTTGTCTTTCCTGTGCCCGGAAGACCCGTTACCACAATAAGCATGAACTATCTCCTAAGGTAAGTTTTAAATATATTACTCAAAATATAAACTGAGGGATAATTTGCCAGATAGATTTACAAAGTCGCCTTTTAAGAAAGTAAAAATAAAAGAAATACCAAATGAAAAATATGTTAGTGTTGTTGGGGCCATAATAAAGAAAGATAGAAATGATATCCTTTTAGATGATGGCACAGGGCAAATTGAAGTAGTTTTTGGCGAAGATATTACTTTCAAGGAAGGGGACATTGTTAGAGTTTTCGGTGTCGCAATCTCAGGCTCCTTAAAAGGAGAATTAATCCAAGACATGTCAGAGCTCGATATAAAGCTCTACAGGGAAAGTTTTGACAAAATAAAAAGTCTATATTATAAATAATATTCCAATAAATTTATATAAATAATAATAACTATTGCATATAAGTTGTAAGGTGAGATAATGTTTGAAGCTGTTTTGAGTGCAGAAACATGGAAAAAATGTGTCACTGCAATTGGTAGTCTTGTAGAAGAAGTTCCGTTGAAGATTACTGCCGAAGGCATTGAGTTAAGGGCTATGGATCCATCTCATGTAAGCATGATCGATTTTAAAATGAACAAGGAAGTATTTGCGGAATATAAAACTGACAAAGAGGCCATAATAGGTATCGATATTGAAGATATGTCAAAATTCATTAACAGAAGCCGAAGCGATGATATTCTTGTTCTAAAACTCGATGAGGAGAAAAACAAGATACTTATGGTATTGAAAGGAACATCAACTAGACGATTTGGGTGTCAGCTTATAGATGTCACCGAACAATCGAACCTCAAGATGCCTGCTTTAAATACCACTTCAAAGGTAAGGCTCAGTTCTCAAGCTTTTAGAGAAGGTCTAAAAGATGCAAATATAGTTTCAGATCACGTTTCATTAAGGGCAGATGATGCGTTTTATATGAATGCTGAAGGTGACACAGGAGATATTGAAGTAAAGCTTGAAAAAGGTGACCCTGATCTTTATGAGCTCATTGTATCTGCCGGTGCTTCTTCAACATTTAACTTGAGTTACTTAACAGATATGTCAAAGTCAATACCAGGTGAAATGTCAATCGAAATAGGAAGCGATATGCCTGTAAAAATTGAATTTGAAATCGAAGGCGCTTCGTTTGTATTCATTCTCGCTCCACGAGTCGAAAGATGAGACTTAATATGGGAAAATATAATGACGATCCTTTAAATATTTTTAGAAAAGAATACTTAAAAAATGGTACTCTTGGTTCTAATGGTGAAGATAACAAGGATATTATTGATTTATTAAGTCAAACTTTTGATGAAGGTTCACTTGAAGGCAAAATAAAAAAAGCTAAAAGTGAATACACTAAGGTACAATTTGAAAATTTTTGCAAGAAAAGATTTAGATCGATAGTTGATAAATCTATTGAAAATGTAGAATTGGGCAATGAGTTAGAAAATAGAATTTCTAAGGCCCTTCAGGATCTTCTTAATGAATATAGGAACAATATATTAAGTGTAAATATTTCTCCTAACGAAAGAAGGGAAAAGGTTTTTAAGGAGGTAAAGCTCTCACAAGATGTACCAGAGTTCATAGGAGAGGATATGAGGTCCTATGGGCCATATAAGAAAGGGGAAATAATTTCAATTCCCTTGAGAAATGCAGAGATACTTATAAGAGAGAAAGTTGCCGAGAGATAATCAAGAGTGATTCTTATGAAAATGCCAAAAAAAATGAATACCTATTGCCCGACCTGTAAAAAGCATACGTCACATAAGGTTGAAACTGTAAAGAAAAGGAAAAGAGGAGAGCTTAGTGCAGGTCAGAGAAGGTATAAAAGAAAAATTAAAGGTTACAGAGGTTTCCCCAGATCTTCAGTTAGTGGTGGGAAAGCTGTAAGCAAACTTGATTTAAGATATAGATGTGAATTATGCAAAAAAGCCACTACAAGAAAAGGCTTCAGAGTTAAAAAGTTAGAGTTCGTGGAGGCATAATATGAAAAAACTTGTTTCAAAGTTTTTGAGAGTAAAATGCACTGACTGTTCAAGTGAACAGATAGTATTTAACAGACCGGCTATCACCGTAAAATGCCTTACTTGTGGAAAATCCCTTGTTGAGTCAAAAGGTGGAGTAGGCAAGATTAATGCCGAAATACTAGAAGTATTGGAGTGATTATTCGATGCTTGAAAGGGATTACCCCGAAGAAGGGGATCTTGTCATGTGTTCCGTTAAGGAAGTATTTCCTTACGGTGCGTTTGTTATCCTAGACGAATATGACAAGGAAGGTATGATACATATAAAAGAAATCTCCTCCAGTTGGGTTAAAAATATTAGAAATCATGTGAGGGAAGGTCAAAAAATAGTATGCAAGGTACTGAAAGTTGATGCATCTAAAAATCACATAGACTTATCCCTTAGAAGAGTTACAAGCCAACAGAAGAAAACAAAAGTCCAGGAATTCAAGAGAGAGAAGAAAGGCGAAAAACTGTTAGAGTTATATGCTACAAACATTGGAGAAGATTACAAAAGTATTATCCACAATATCGGGGTGCCCATTGTTAATAAATATGGCGATTTATACGCCGCTTTTGAAGAGACTTCAACAAAAGGTAAGAGTGTTTTAGAGGGATTAATAGACGAGAAATATGTCGATGGTCTTTATGAAATTATAAAAACTAATGTTGAAAATCCATTAGTTTCTATTACAGGCCATATAGTCCTTGAATGTTTTTCCGGCGATGGAGTAAATATAGTAAAGGACGCTTTAGTAAATGCACGGGAAAAATACAAAGACAAAGTAGAAGATGTAGAGATAAGGAATGAAGGGTCCCCAAAATATTCTATTCATATAGTTGCTGAAGATTATAAAGCAGCAGAATCTGTTTTGAGAGATATTGCAGAAATGGCAATTTCTCATGTTCAGAGTAATGAGGGTAAAGGGTCCTTTAAGAGATCATAATATGAAGATGAAAATCTGCCCTAAATGTAATAAGTATACTCTAAAGGATTTATGTCCTTTATGTAATTCTCCTGCCGTAAATCCTCATCCTCCAAAATTTTCACCCGAGGACAAATACGGAAAATACAGGAGATTAATCAAAAAAGAGAGTGGAGTGTTATGAAAGAAACTTATATTATTGAAGAAATAAAAGATATTAAACTTGAAAATCCAATATTTGTGGAAGGCCTTCCAGGGATAGGGCTTGTAGGAAAATTAGCTGCTGATCATCTTATCCAAGAATTAAAAGCTGTTAAATTTGCGGAATTATATTCCCCAAGGTTCCCCCATCAAGCATTAGTTGAAAAAGACTCAACTATGAGATTAATGAAGAATGAATTCTATTACTACACCGGTGGAAAAAGAGATATACTATTCTTGTCTGGAGATACCCAGCCACCACCAACAGATGCTTATGGCCATTATGAAATATCCACTACAATTCTGGACTTTGTTGAGAAGTTTGGCGTTAAAGAGATGTTTACATTGGGTGGATACTCTACAGGAGGATACCCTGTAAAAGAGCCAAAAGTATTGGGTGCAGCATCTGATGTCGAAACAGTTGAAAAATACAAAGATAAAAACATTGTTTTTAGAGAAGATCCAGGGTCTGCAATTGTTGGTGCATCAGGGCTCCTTATTGCAATGGGAAAACTTAGAAACATGAACGGCTTATGTCTTTTGGGAGAATCCCCTGGGTATATAATCGATGCTAAAGCTTCAAAGGCAGTTCTACAAGTACTAGTCGACATCTTAGAACTTGAGATTAACATGGAAGAACTTGATAAGAGGGCAGAAGAAACCGAAAAAGCACTTTCAAAGATACAGGAAATGCAGAAAAATATGACAGAATACCAACCCTTGCCCCCAGGAAACGAAGAAACAGGATATATAAGGTAATTATATTTTTATTTAATTTTTTTCTTAAAGAATATTATTCTACTTAATAGTGAAGCAGTACTTACTAATATTATCATGGCAATGGCTGAGCCATAATTATCTTTTTCTATAAATAGTGTTATACCAATAACAAAGAATAGGAATATCCCGTAGTATTTTCCAACTGGGTCATAGACTGGATTCTTAATGCCAGAGGAAACTATAAACTGAACGAACATAAATATCAAAATAAATAAGATTATTATGGGGTAAATTCCTTTTAGAGCAAAAGCTGAGAAACTGAAAAAAATGAAAATAAAATCTGAGACGGGATCTAAATAAAAACTAAAAATAGGGGGTAAATTTAGTCTTTTTACTAGATGCCCATCCAGATAGTCTGTAAATATAACTACTACAAGAACAAAAAATGCTACAGCATTATACTCATTAAGTATTAGATAGAAAAAAATTGGTGAAAGAATCAATCTTGAGATAACAAGTAGGGATACTATGTTTAAATTCTTAGTTTTTTCATCAGATTTCATTAGATTCAACTTATCTTAAGGTTCAATGCAGATTTATAGGCTATTTCTGACGGATCACTAATTCCATATATCTCCTCATTTGGTGCCAAAGACCATAAAGTGAGCGATTCAATTATAGTCCCATTTGCATTTTCTATAAGTTCCTTCATTTTTGCTTCTGATTCATCTGTACTCCCCGAACCAGTTATTAATACCACGATTTTCTTACCTTTAAAGTCACCAAATTTTTTTACGTAGTTCTCCATTGGCTTAGCAGGTGAAAATCCATATGTTGGTGCCCCTAAGACTATTAAATCATATCCATTCGTTTCAGTTGTTGTCTCAGAACTTGGGGTAGTTATGTCAACAATATAATCCCTTTCAACTAATCCGTTAACAAAAGACAATGTTACATCTTTTTGAAAGCTTGAAAGTCCTGGGTTGTACACAACTAATATTTTTCCAGATTTTCCTTCAGAATTTAAAGTTTCAAACCCTGTAACTTTTTCCATCTGGGGAACTAATAATAAAAAAGCAAATAATAATACACCAATTATAACAAGAACTGAAAATATTTTCAAAGCCTTTCTTTTTCCTGCCATAATAATCAACACTTAATTAGTCCATCATTTATTTATGTCTTACCATTATATTGCGTGTAACAATAAACAATAAAAACGAATGCTCATATATTTTCATAATCGGTGTGACTGTATGTCGGAAGCATTTATAGATCGGAGCCGCATGGAATCTTTAGTCGATGGAATTTTTGCAGTATGTATGACTGTTTTGGTCCTTACAATTGACTTTCCCAAAGGGCTTGATATAAAAGATGACATTGTTATATTAGAGGCAATAGAACACCTCATTCCCCAAATGATTATTTATTTTGTAGCTTTTGCATTAATTGGAATATTTTGGTGCATTTACCATAGCAGATTTCGGCATATAAAAAAATTAGATAATACGTTTATATGGATCAATTTGTTTTGGCTGATGTTCATCGGCTTGATGCCTTTCTCAACATCACTAAGTGGAGATTATCCAAAGTTTCATACTGCCGTCCTTGTATTCCATCTAAACTTTTTGATATTGTCATTTTTATTATTTTTACTATGGGCATATGCATCTAAAAAAAATCTGATTGATGAAAGCTTAGAAAAAAAAACTGTTATACTAAATAGAAATATAATTCTCACGATGGTTATGGTTTGTCTATCTGCATTGATAATTTCGTTCTTTTCACCTTTAATTAGTAATCTTTCGTATTTCTTAATTTTTCCAGGGATTTTTCTCGTGAAAAGGTATTATTAATTTATTTTTTTCCTTGCATTAAATGATTGATTATCCTTTCATAGATATCGGGGTATTGTTTATCCTCACCGCCGTCTAGAGAAGGATTGTCATTAACTTCAATAACATAAAGGGCTCCATGGCTTTCTTTTATGTCAACTCCATATAAGCCATTCCCGATTGCATTTCCTGCACGTATTCCAAGATCGATAATCTCCTTTGGTACTTCTTCTTTTGGGACACTCACAACATCACAGTAGACTAAATGTCCATTTACCGAGGCCTGTATTTTAAAAGTTTCATTTGGGATTATGTACTTGCATGCATACAATAATTCTCCATTAAGTACTCCTATCCTCCAATCAAACTTGCTGTCAACAAATTCCTGGACTACAACCCAATCAGATAGTTTTATGAATCTTCTCGATACCTTTATGAATTCCTCTTTTGTATACACTCTTTCCACTCTTGCTGAAAATGAAGTTGATGGTTCTTTTAGAATAATGGGAGGATTAAACATTTTGAAAACTTCTTCGAGATTTTCTAAAGTCACTTCCCCCTTCTTCATGAAAATAGTTCTTGGCATCGGGACGTCTTTTTTCATTAGGTGGAGGTACATATTAACCTTATCAGAACATATCCTTATGGAGTTGGGATCATCTATTACGGGGATTCCTTTTAATTCCGCAATTCTCGCGGCTACATAGCTAATATTCATCGAGTCAGTTCTAGCTCTAATAAAAAGTGCATCAAGACCAGATATTTTTTTTATTTCCGTTGGAAAGATAAAATAGGCATAATGTCCTAATCTTTCAGCCTCTTCTCTGAATTTAATTAGAGATATGAGTTGCACTGAACTACTTAGAGTTTGCCTATCAACAAAAATTCCTAATTTCCCCATTTTCTATCCCAATTTCGACCCTGGTTTTGAATTCTTCCTTTTCGTCACTAGTTATCTCTGAATTTCTCATTGGAGATATTGAAGAAAGATAATATTTTTCCCCATCGTATATGAGAATTATCTTAGCAACAGGTATTTCAAATACTTCATATATTCTTTCTAAAAGAGCGCAAATCTCAGGATCTGTTGTAGTATTCTTTCCAAACAGTGTCGAGAAAGTCTTTATTTCATAATTTGGGGGCAATCTTTGGAAACAGAAAGGATACTTCCCATTATGTGTTACTTTTTTTATGGCTTCCTTAGCAGTTTCTAAGTCGCTTACTACCTCAAATTTTGAAGAGTCTGAGTAGTAGTTTATACCGTATATTAAAGAGGGTAAAGGGCAATATGTGTCAGATATGCCCCATTCGCAGACAGGTATGTCGACCATCTCTGCTTTTGTTAGGCATATTGGAACAACGTAGGCATCAAGTACCTCATCACTACTTGGTGTTATCTTATACCCATTCTGATTTTCTCTTAAAACTATCCTATAGTAGGACTCCGTTTTGTAGTGGTATTCATTACTTAAAACGAATAAATTGTTGCCTGAGTACATCTCAGTTATATCTTTATCAAAAAGACTTGTCTTTTTATGCAAGATTCCTGCACCCCTTTTATGGGATTTAGAACTACTATCCATATTTACCTCTAAAGAATTAACAAAAGGCAGAACAAAATTATCAATCGTTTTTACATCACAACTATTTGACGCATCATCATCTTCTGATTCCATAAAAACAGCCAGCTGGGATTTCTCCCTACACCATCTCCGTGTTGTATTCATATTGCGTAGAGCTCACCTACAGCATTTCTTAGGTAGTTGTTTTCTTTAAGAAAAAAAACTGCCATAGAAGTTATGCCTAGATATGTCAAAATCAATACCGTAAGGGTAAAGTTTTTTGCAATTTCAAAATCTAACAAAAAAGAAATATCCGATACTATGGAGATTGTTGTCAAAACGTAACCTAATGAGATTAGAATGACCGTGGTAGCGATTGTCCAGACAAGAACAAGTTTATTCTTTTCCTTGTCAAGCAAATTTATGTAGTGTAATGGTGTTTCCATTGTACCTAATAATGATTACCGGAAACTACTTTTAAATCTTTCTATTGGCATCCCTGCATATCGAATAACATTTATATAACAAGTTAAGCTATTTTTATTGATGGTATCGACAAAAAATAAGAAAAAATATACACAAATCATGCCCAGAGATCCATATAAATCCTTTAGATTACTCACTTTTTTTGCAGGAATATTATTCCTTATAGTGGGGACTAGATCTTTGTCCTTTGGCGATTCAGCAGGCACACTTTTAAACGGATTAGCAGGATTACTTTTCTTGGCTGCATCATATATATTTTTTAAAAAGAAAAAAGACCTGAAAGATGGTGATCGTTAGATGAAAAATCTTACAATACCGTATATAATTGTTGGAGCTTTGATATATATCCAGGGTATAAGAGTCTATTTTGAAGGGGACTTTACAGCCATGATTATCTACACTTCATTAGCTTGGGTATTATTTTTAATGGCTTTTTTTTCATATAAGAATAAGAAAAAGCCAAAACAGACAGATATCCTTGGGGAACCATTTTTATCCGGGAGAGAAGTTTCATAATTATTTATTTTTTAAAAAGTCAATACTTTTATATATAATCAAATAAAGTTGGTGCTGTGATATAATGAAACTCCATTTAAAAGCCGAGTACCTCCTGAGTAAATCACTATCAGGGGACGGAGTTCAAAAAGTAAAGAAGTTTATTGCCGAAGATACTAAAGATATATTAATTAAAGGAGTACCTAAAGACAAACTTTCAGAATCTCCAAAAATAGTTGACTCAAAGATATCAGATGATACAATCTTAATTACAATTGAAAGTGGTACTTACGTCAGATCACATGCAGTTGCCATAAGACTAAAAAACTCTCTTTCTTTACTTCTCGGAAAGGAGTTTAAAGTTGGAATTAAAAAAGTTGTTGGAAAAAGTTATACTCTAACACTTGAACTTGAAAAAATTCCAAAAGACCCAATCAAGATACCTTTTGTCGATAAAATTTCTATCGAAGGTTCAAATGCAATTTTAAGTTTAAATGATTTGGATGAAGAGTTTCTTACAAAAAATCATGTTGATCGTATCATTAATTTGTTCTATGACAAAGTGGAAGCGCAATTTTGGGGCGGCAAGGGTGAGCACTGGGAGTTGATATCAAAGAGTGAGAACATAGAACCATTGACTACAAAAGACCCAACCTTAGAATTATTAGCCTTGGGATGGTTAAAACAAGGGCCAAGTCAAGGGCAATGGTTTTATCATGCTCCAATTGCGGCGTTGCTCCGTACAATGGAGAGGATTGCAGTTGAAGAAGTTTTAAAGCCATTAGGCTTCATTGAAGTAATTGCCCCAAAACTTGTTCCTTTTGAAATTTGGGAAAAGACTGGT
>LNGC01000049.1 GCA_001587715.1 Candidatus Methanofastidiosum methylothiophilum
GATTTCTTCTTCCATGTTTCAGTTCTTAGAAATTTTGGCCTCTTGCTATTAAGCTTTTTTCTAACTCTTAATAATCGTAAATTCATCTCGTCTCACCTATATTGGAACTCCGTCCCTTTCGAATAAATAAATACCATCCTGAAATACTCTTGGGTCTCTCTTTCTTACTCTTGTAGCAAGCTCTATATTGGCTGCAGTTTGACCAACTTCTTCTAAGTTAATACCGTTTACGGTAACAAATTCACCAGAAACTTTTACCACTACATTACCAAAAATATTTGCTTTTCTAGGGCTCTTTTCACCAAGGAAATTTGAGATCACAAGTTGCTTGCCATCTAATTTAACGTTCATTGGGAAATGCGCATATATAACTTTCATCTTATACTCAAATCCTTCTGAAACGCCTTTTATCATATTTTTTAGATGTGAACTGATAGTACCTATCATGGCCTTTTCTTTCTTGTATGCATGAAGCATTGAGACTCTGATAGTTTTATCACCGTCTAACTTCTCCATTTTAAGGTTCTTTAAGTGAAAATCTCTCTCCAATTTACCTTTTGGCCCCTCTACACTAACTCTTGCCCCATCTATTGTAACTTTTACAGATTCTGGGATATCAATAAACCATTCGACATGTTGTACCATAAAGATCACCTAGTAAACATAAGCTAATAGAATGCCTCCAATGTTTTGCTCTTTGGCCTTTTTATGTGACATTACTCCGTTTGGCGTTGATATTATTAGTATTCCAAACTCCTTTGCTGGGAGGTATCTCATTTCCCAATTTTCAAGTTCATGATTCTTTGCGGGGGTTCTAGGTTTAATTACTCCACACTTATTTATAGCCCCCATTAATTCCACTTTAAATAGGCCATTCTTACCATCATCTATAAATTCAAATGCTCCTATGTATCCCCATTTCTGCATAATTCTCAAGATGTTACCCATGAGTTTTGATGCTGGGATAATGCAATCGGGCTTTCTAGCATTTTCATAATTATAAATATTTGAAAGTGCGTCGGCCAAAGGATCTATTTTCATCTTTAATCACCTAATGATATTTTTTGAAGCCAATTTTTCTGGCAACTTCTCTAAAGCAACGCCTGCAGACCATGAGGTTATATCTACGAATAACTGCACGGTGTGTGCCACAGCGTCTGCATGTTCTTGAGCCTACTCCAAACTTTTTATTCATATAATTTTCACCCCAAACTCCTGTTTAGCGAACAGTATTCCTTCTTCTTTAGTCAACTGATGCCTTCTGGGTATGTGGCTCTTTTTAATTCTTCTCTCTTTAACTTTATAGCCTCTCTTTTGAAGATTAACACAAACATCCATTCCAAATATTCCAACATCTGGATCGTATTGAACATCTGGAAGATCAATATGTTCTTTTACACCAAAAGAGAAATTACCGTGATTATCAAAACTTCTTTCCTTGAGGTTAAACTCCACAGCTTCGAGGGTTCTCATAAGAAATTTACTAGCTTTTTCCTTTCTAAGAGTAACAGAAACTGCAATAGGTTCATCTTTTCTAATTGCAAAATCTTTATTGGTTTGTTTGGCATTATTTTTTACAGGTGCCTGACCGGTAAGAAATTCGAGAAGCTCTCTAGCTTTTTCTAGTTTTTCTCCTGATTCCCCTACCCCAATATTGACCGTTACTTTTGATAGGTATGGCTTTCTCATAGGATTTTCCCAATTTTTTAATATCTCTTCCATTTTTGCCAGCCTCACTCAAGTTTAATTATGGGAGAATCTTTTCCAACGACAAGCACATAATCCTTCAATGTCTGGAACTTGTCATTTCCTGATTCTAATATTACTGCGTCTTTATATATCCCAAATGGGGTTATCTTTGAAATCTTACCTATCCTTGAAACGTTTTTACCTTTAATGACTAGTCCAATGTACCCTTCTTTAAATTCAAGCGAATCTACAACCTTCATATCTGGAACTTTCATTACTAATGTTGAAGATGTTGAGTAACCTTGTTCCGATAATAAGTTTGTTCCATCATGAAGATTTAATTGAAGTTTTTGTCCTTTGATCATTGTCTTATTGATCAATTTGAAGAGTTTAGTATTCTTTTCAGACTCATCTATCTTAAGAAGATTTACGGACCCTTTCTTGTCGAATAATACCCGGAAATACTCCTTTGTTTTGGGAATTTCTATAACGTCCATAATACCTACAGGAAAACTGGAATCTTTTATTGGCCTTCCATTTACAAGAACATCCCCGTTATGTAGGATAAAGTTTACCTCTTTCCTGTTTGTGGCATGTCCAAGATAATCCCTAAGTAAGATTGTAATAGGAATTGAAACCTCTTTAGAATGAGGTCCTGGAATAGGTTTTACTGTCCATTCCTTAACCTTTCTCTCAATTCTCCAATTTTTCGGAGCAAATAATCTTTTTAATGATCTTCTCTGTCCTTTTCTCCCCACGTTACCACCTTATTCTCCCTTTCTCCCAATAGCTTTATCTCTCATCTCGTCTTTTCTGTCAATATCAATAATCTCTAAATTTGAAGGGTGTATAGGATACTCAATTTTTGTTCCATCTGCCTTCTCAACAACTGCACCATCTACGTAAACCTTAATTGCTTTGAGATCCACTTTTGTTATCTCTCCTTCGTGATCTTTGAAGTCTCCCCTCATTATTCTAACCTTGTCACCTTTTCTTAATGGCAGTGATCTTGCATCTACCTTATTTCTAAGGCTTGTTGCTAGGTGAGAAGACATTAAACTATGTTTTTTATGAAGTGGCGCATTGAAGTGCCTTTTTCTCTGCTTTGATGGTTTTCCTGAGTATTTTTTAAACATTCTTATCTCCCTCTATACTATGATACTTGAAACGTTAGCAATTCTAACCCATTTTTCAACTGCTTCTTTTGCAACAGGGCCCCTTACTTCAGAGCCTTTTGGAACGCCGTCGTCACCAGTAATAACGGCTGCATTATCTTCAAATTTAATTCTTGTACCGTCTATTCTTCGGTATTCTTTCCTCTGGCGTATAATAACAGCAGGCAATACCTTCTTTTTGACATCAGGCCTACCCTTTTTAACAGATACCATTACCATATCACCGACACCAGCTTTTGGGTATCTCCTAGATGTACCTTTGTAATTCATTACGGCAACAATTTCAAGTTCCTTTGCACCGGTATTATCAGCACAGACTAATCTTGTTCTAGTTGTGTGAAATCTACCAGGCCTTACAGTTGACCTTCCACGAGTTGCTCCCGCACCTTTCGCCATTAGATCACCTCAACAACAACAAACTTTTTTGTCTTGCTTAATGGCCTACATTCCATTATTTTCACATTATCGCCTGCTTTGGCATTTATACAGTCGGGAATATGTGCTGAAATCCTTGTACTTCTCTTTTCAAATCGTTCAAATTTATCGAGCTTTGTCATAAACTCTTTTTTAACGACGACTGTTTTATTCATCTTATCGCTTACAATCTTCCCTTCCATTAATTTGCCTCTAACAGGTAAAGTTCCGTGAAATGGACATTTTTCATTATTACAACTTTTTTTAGGTTCTTTTACATCGATGCCGATCATCACATCACATCCTCTTGATTCTTTCTTCTTCCTTCCCTATGAGTAAATTACCATCAATTTTTTTATCGTTAATCATCAGGATTATACTATTTTTTATTAAGATTTTTACTCCTTTTTCCGTCCTTATTTTTATTGTATTTTTTGTATCCTCAACGACCAATCCTTTGATGCCAACTTCGTATCTATTTGAGCTTTGGATTACCTCGACTTGTTTTCCTAGGAGTATTATGTGATTCATGAAACTACAATCATGTCCTTGCTAAATCCAAGGTCAATTAGTATTTTTTTAACCTTGTTCTTGTGTTCGCCTTGAAGTTCAATCTTTCCATCCTTTGAAGTTCCACCGCATGCGCATTTTGTCTTTAGAGTTGTGCACAGATCCTTGATATCAATATTTGATGAATCGATTCCTTCAACGACAGTCATAAGTTTTCCAAATCTTCTTCTTTCGGTGAAAATGCGTATTTGTTGTTCTTCCCTAGCGATTTCTTCACAGACGCAAAGATCTTTGGGAAGACCACAAACTGCACAAATCTCACTCATTTTGCTTCTCCTTTTCAGCCTTTATTGTTTTTAATCTTGCTATAGTTCTCCTAAGCTCCCTTATCCTTCCGGGATTTTCTGGTGCGCTGCCTGTAGCAAGTAAAGACCTTTCTTTTGATAATTCACTTTTAAGTTCGTCTATGTTATTTTCAATTTCTTCAACTGAAAGGTCTCTTATATCATCTACTCTATATATTGCCATTATTATACACCTATTACTTAAACTTTATTTCATCTGGCAGTGATACGTCTTGAGGCATTATCTTGATCACAATTCCGATTATACCGAGTTTCTTCTTTGCAGGTGAATACCCAACTCTCACATGCTCTATAGCTGGATCTCCACATTTCTTTAGGTAACCTTCGGCAAATCTCATTGAACGAGCTCTTTCTCCACTGAGCTTTCCTGAAATCTTAATTTCAGCACCTTTTGCCCCAGATCTCATTATTCTCCTAAGATAATTATAAGCTGCCCTTCTATAATGTTCTCCCCTCTCAATAGCACTTGCAAGCTGAAATGCCATTACATCTGCATTAAGGTCTGGATTTTCAATTTGCTGTACTTCAATCTGAGGATTCTCTAGATTAAAAGGAGGTCTTTCAAGTTGATCTGTCAAATCTTTAATGGCCCTTCCTCTTTTTCCTATGACAATTCCGGGCTTCTGCACGAAAACTGTAACTCTGGTCCCAAGAGGATTTCTCTTTATATCCATCCCTGCATAGCCAGCTCTCTTTAGTGAATCTCCAAGGAATTCATCAATCGTTAAATTGGAAACACTTTCTTCTATAAATTTTCTCTCTATGGCCATTATCTCTCCTCCACAATTATCTCGACATTTGTAAGCTCCTTGTTATAAGGTGAAGCTCTCCCAAAAGCTCTGGGCATAAATCCAGGGATTACCCTGCCTCTGTACGCAGATGCGTGAATAATTCTTAATTTTGTTGTGTTCAATCCTTTATATTCTGCATTTGCTTCAGCTTCCTTAAGAAGTTTTAAGAGATTTGTTGATGCTTTTACTGGGTATCTTCCGGCAAACCATTTTGAAAGTCCTTTCTTGTGGCCTACTTTTTTATAATATCTTTTAAATGGTATAGGGGTTTCTATTTTAATTGTACTTTCTAGTAACTCCTTTGCCCTTTCGATCTTCATGCCTTTAATAGTATTGCATATCTCTCTACTATGTTTTGGAGATATATTCATATTCTTTCCATAAACTTTTGCAGTTTTTGTCTCATCAATATCAGTTCTCGAATATGGCATAAGATCACCTCAACGGTACATACTGGGAAGACTTTGTAGAGCCAACTCCAGGGGCACCATGTGAAACTCTTCTTCTTGAAGGTGCGAATTCTCCTAAATAATGTCCCACCATCTCGGGAGTTATTTCTACAGGAACAAATTCTTTACCATTGTAAATTCCTATAGTAACTCCGAGCATCTCTGGGAGTATTACCATATCACGGCAATGTGTTTTTACAGTATACTGATTTCCTGCTTCCATTTCTTTTCTTGACTCTCGTATGTTCTTAAGTAATTTTTTCTGTCTTACGGGAAGTCCCCTCTTAAGAGATCTTCTTTGCCTTGATGGCAAGAGTTCAATCAACTTGTCCATAGACATTTTTCCCATTTGATCAACAGTAAAACCCATGAAACTAAATTCTTTTTTAGCCAAGTTTAACGCCTCCTACCAGTTCTTTTTGCTGCTATGTGTCCAACTTTTCTACCTGGTGGCGCATTTCTTGAACAAGTTGTACCTTTACCTGGATGTTTGTGATTACCCCCACCAAATGGGTGATCATTGTGGTTCATTGCGATTCCTCTAACCTTTGGATATAATGTAGCTTTGCTCCTTAGTTTGTGGAATTTCTTCCCTGCTTTTATCAAAGGCTTTTCTTTTCTTCCTCCGCCGGCTACTACTCCAATTGTGCATCTGCATTCTGAATTCAAAGTCTTCATTACACCTGAAGGAAACTGTATTACTGTTTTCATACTATCATGAGCTATTAATGTAGCGTAAGTACCTGATGACCTGACAAATTTGCCCCCGTCTCCAGGTCTTGATTCTATATTATAGATATAAGTTCCTTCTGGAACGTTTTTCAAAGGAAGTGTATTACCAATTTCAACTTCGGCCATTGTTCCAGTTGCTATATTACTGCCTAATCGAAGGCCTTCTGGTACGAGAAATAATTCCTGTTCTTTATTATCAAAAAGAATTGTTGCTACGGGTGAAGTTCTGGCAGGATCGTTAAATAGTTCCCTGACTACACCACGCGTTACTCCATCTCTCTCTACGTTATCATAGCTTCTGTGTTTAACTCTTCCATTGTATCTGTGTGAAGGGGCCTTGTATGTGTGTGTTCCTCTTCCTCTTCTCTGTGAAATAATTCTTTTACCCAATCATATCACCTTAAAATACACCTATTTTTGTTGCGACTTCATCAGCAGGGTACTCTTCTTTTAGTTTAACGTATGCCTTTTTCTTCCCAGAAGACAAAACAGTCGTACTTACTTTTTCTACTTCAACTTCGTAAAGTTCTTCTACGGCATTATATATGTCCTGCTTGTTGCTCTCCATGGTAACAATAAAGGTCAATATATTGTCTCTCTCCATAGTAGCTACAGTCTTTTCTGTAATAAGTGGATGGACAATCACGTCATGTGGATTTTTCACTTAAACACCTCACTTTTAGAAAGATACTTTATTGCATCTTCAGTCCATATTGTGAGTCTTCCCGCATGAGTACCTGGGGCAAGATGTTCAGCACTTAGCTTGTCAACCATTACGATATCCACGCCAGGGTGATTTCTTGCAGCCTTCATTATTCCTGCGTCCTTTCCAATAACTATTAACGGGCCAATTTTGTTCTTGTATTTCCTTCCTCTCATCTTTCCTCTTCCGGCCCTTATTGTTCTTGATTTTGACCTGATTATGTCATCCCAAACTCCAAGACTCTTGAATATTTCTCGGGTATCCTTTGTCTTTTTTACTGTTTGAATCTTATTTTCAACAATTATTGGGAATTCGACATTATCTAAAAATCTGTGACCTCTTGACATCACCATTTCCCTGTTAGCTGTTATCGATATAGCCGATTTAATTGCTACAGTTCTTTCTTTATTGTTTATCTTTTCACTGATAACTTTCCAAGGTTTTGGTGGATGAGCTACAAATCCGCCTACAACGTGAGGTGCAAATGCAGCCCTTCTTGGGCCAGATTTCATTCTAGGTACTCTGGATATTCCAAGGTTTTTTCTTCTTGGATGTGCAGATGTCATTCTTCCGGCAATTGGACTTACTCCCCATGGTTGAATTCTATGAGTTATAGAAGCCAATACCGCCCTCTTGATTAAATCCGGTCTGTACTCATAAGAAAACACTGAGGGAAGGTCTATTGCTTTCAACTTCTCTCCAGTTATTGAATATACATTAGATTTCATTGTTTATGCCTCCCCTGCAGAAGCTTTGTAGAGGTAGGTAATATCTGGTACCCCTCCAGTTCTTCTTACTGGTACCCTTACAGATTTTCTAAGCCTTAATATCCTCTTTGTGGATCCTCCTACGCTGCCTTTTAGCATAGCATAGTCAGATGTTATTAATCCATAATTCTTAAATCCTTCTTTTGGAGTAACATTAAGATCTTTTGGATGTGTTATTCTAAAAATTCTTTTGTTAAGTTCTGTTCTCGTGTGGAAGCCCATCTGTCCTGCAAATGGCACAGTCCACATAACTTTTGGTGGATGCCATGGACCGATTGAACCTACATGCCTTCTAGCATCGTTGGATTTTCTAGTCTGTACTTTAACTCCCCATCTTTTAACTACGCCCTGGAATCCCTTTCCTTTTGTAACAGAGATAACATCAACGAATTCTCCTTCGTCTAAAACATCTTTTACCTTTAGTTCTTTTCCAAAAACACCCTTTAGGTATTCCAACTTAGCGTTAACATCTACTCCACCAATACCACTTTCCATAACCTCTGGTTTCTTTTTGAGATTAATGAGTTTTGGTTGAGTACATACAATAGCCCTTAAATCATCTATCTTTCCACTTTCTATTAGTGATTGGATTTTAGAAAGATCTTTTGTAGGATTTTTTGAAACAGTTTTTGATCGTGAAAGTTCTTTAGGACCTTCTGCCCAACACTCTGTGACAGTTTTCAGCCCATATGGGGTCTTCTTGTAAGCCCTAACACCACAAACATAAATTGGTGGGGTTTCTACCACAGTAACTGGTACCACCATTTCTTTTCCTTTTGTAAGTGTATACTTTCTATCATCTATCCTTAAAATGTGGGACATCCCTACCTTATAGCCGGGAAAGTCTAAGATCTTAACATCATCCACTTCTGGCCAACTATTCAAAGTTGGCACTATCTTTGAAGCCCTCTTTCTGGGGCTGTATCCCAAGGAACCTCTACGGGGTCTTTTATTTCGTCCACTACCGCCCATTTTTAAGCCTCCGGCTTTAAATAAAGAGTATTGGGCCTAATAGCCCAAATCTCCAAATTTTATTATTGTACTATTAGTCAAGAATTGAGGAATAAAGTCGCTTTCACTTTATCCCCGTCTGTAATTCGTAACGTATTTTTTTACGCAATTTCTGCTGTATTGGCAGTATTATATAGGATTTATAAATGTTATGGTGTACTATTTTTTTTAACTTATTTACTATCTTCGGCCAATATAATCCAGACTACATTACTTAGACTTACAACTAGTTCCTTGCCTGAGGAACCACCGATATCCGTAACATCACTAAGGCAAAGAACATCTTCATCGAAATCTACTAACTTTCCTTTGAAGATGCTGCCGTCAATTGATATCACTAATCTTTTTCCATTGTAGTATTCTAGTTTTTTTAGTAGCAACTTTGACAATGCCTCACCGGAATTGAGATTTAAGAAAATAAGTATTTAAGTGTTTTTATTGTTAATATGATTTGTAAGCTAAATATCAATAGATGTAGAATAGTAACGATTTTGTGAATCTCTTATAACATACCCTTTTTTGTGCATCCAATCAAGCAGACCCTGAAGATCGTATTCGTCCTTGAATAAATCAGTTGACTTTACTTCAAGAAATATTTCAACTGCGGTTAGATTTGGGGTATTAATTAAAGCGGCTTGAACAACGTTATATCTCTCATCTGATTCGTGAACTCCTATCAAATTTATTTCCTTCTTAATTGAGGGCTCGCTTATCAAACGTTCAAAATTATCAAGAACAATATTTCTTGAATCTTTCAGGTATTTTTTTGTTATTTCTTTTTTATCGTCTGCCCTTGCAAATGACTGTGCTATTCGTTTGATATTGCTATTTGTCTTATATAGCATAGATTGAATTATGTAGTTCCTTGTTTTTTCTTGTTTGAATTTGTCGGCCAAAAGAATATCATAATCTTTATACAATAATTCTGTTATATCACGATAATCTTTATCATAATATTTTCCTTCATTAGGATTATTTTGATGAGCATGAACAACCTGAATCCACAAATTCTCATCAATAGTTTTTAGTAAGGGTCTGATATACATATCCTCATCATTTAGCAGCTGATCAATGTCTGAAAGAGTGATTTCGGTTTGTGTAAAATTCATGAAAGTTTTGAATATCATTTGCCGTATAGTTGCTTTACTTACCTTTACTGAAGAGAAAAGAGAGTACTCCCCTTCAAAATTATTTCGTTCAACAAGCGATTGATGCAGTTTGCTATAATTATCAGAATAAACTTTTGAAAGGATATTGTGTCCAATTTTAGGCTTTTCTGCAAGTTTGTACTGAATAGTATTTGAATCAAAATTAATTCCACTAATTGCTTTTTTTGGTGGGCCCATGTCCCGATATTCAGGCGGAACCATTAGTTGGATAACCATCTGTAACTCGAGGGCAAGTTTTGAATTCCATGAAAGTGAGGATAGAGATATACCCCCCACTTTCCCATCATAAGGCGCACTTAAAATAGGGGCCTGAAATGACCTTGATATTTCTCTATCTAAAGGTAAGTTTTCTGCAAATAGGTTTTCAATTATTCTTCTTTCATATGGAACATCCAAGTATATAGAATCTGAGGGGAGCTCTTCCCACTCTTCAATTAAAATAACAGATTCACTTTTATTCAGTTTCTCATTATAGATATATGATTTCTTTGATTTTATAATGCTAATAAGGCTATAATCTTCTGGAATATTCTTGCTTGGGGGTATCAATCCAATACTGACTGCAATGGGAGTATTGTAAAGAGCAGATAGCCCTATTGATTTAGAATTAGTTTGAGATTCAATTGCGACATTCCATGAAGAATCCATGGACAGCGGAACAACGTAAAGAGATATTTCTTCCAAAGCCTTTCCATCTTCAGCCCTACTAAATTCCTTATACCAATCTTCTACCTTACTGACTCGTATCTTTTCAAACCCTAAGAATTCAACGTTAAGATATTGCCTATCCCATGGGAACTCAGAATAAGTAGGATATTTCTTCCACAGATAATAATCATTAAGTCTCAAAGAGTCATGATTTGCCATTTTATCCTTCAATTGAATATTGAGAGACTTATATATAAAAGTAACATAATCTTTTTATTAGAGGCTACACTATTTATTTAAGCAAATAATCCTATTTAGAAGTGGTAGAAGAATAATGAATATTTTTGAATATAAGCGTCAAGGTGGAAAACTAATTGGCATTTCATTTAACTACACAAAAGGGGTATTTTCTAATGTCAAAATTTATGGTGACTTCTTTGTCTTCCCAGTTGAGGAAATAGATAATCTAGAAGAATCGATTGATGGAAAGAGTCTAACTGAATTATCTAGAATTATTGAAGATTTTTTTTCATCTGGGATTAGGATATATGGGATAACGGCTGCAGACCTAAAAGAAAGTTTCAAGAGGGCCATAAATGAAAAGTAAAAATATATGCTACCCTTCAAAAT
>LNGC01000050.1 GCA_001587715.1 Candidatus Methanofastidiosum methylothiophilum
AATTGATGCCCCACAATTTGGGCATTTTAGTTCTATTTTTGCCTGAATGTCATTCCCACAACTTCCACAGAACTTTATGCCTTTTTCAATGGGCGACCCACAAGAGGGGCATTTAAACTCATCTTTTGTTGGAGTTTCTTTTGGTGTTTTAGGAATTGCAACTGATGCTTTTCCTTTCTTCATAAATACTACTGCTACGATAGCAACTAATACTAACAGTATGGGTACAAGATAAATAAATGGAAAACTGCCAGATGTTGTAGTAGTTGTGTCTGGTACTGTTACAGGTGGCCTATCATCAGTTGTTAATGGTGGTTTGTTATCTGAAACAGGAGTTTCAGAACCTTCGGCAGGTGTGGATTCTTTTGGAGGTAATGGCGTTCCTGACTTGACATATGCACTTAGATTATAGAAGTAAATCTTGTTATCCTTTGATCCAGCAACTAAATTACCATCGTTAGTTAAGAATACTGAATTTATGGCACTTTCATATTCTTTACTCCACAATAAAGTCCCTGAACTATTAACTAAACTGATAACTCTATCAAGAGAGCTTACAGCAATATACTCCCCACTTGTTACCATAGAAACAGCATTTGTTTTACCCATCAATTTTCTTTTGAGTAATTGTTTTCCTGAAGAATCAAAAAGGTAAATATTGTCATTTAGATCCGCTGCAAAGATTCTAGAACCATTTTTATTGATTGAAACTAAGTGTGTTGCAGCACCAGTTGGTTTTGACCAAAGTAAAGAACCTTTTTTATCAAAAAGATAAACATTGCTGTCAAATGAACCTGCCGCTATAGAAGATGAATCGGGAGTAAAAGAAATTGATTGAAAATTACCTCCGGCCTTGTAATCCCATAGACGATCCCCAGACCCAGAAAAAAATATAAGATTACCATCGTTTGTGCCCACTGCAAAATATTTACCGTCGGGGGGTACAGAAGAGGTAGCTAATCTATTTCTAGAATCGTATGTATTAATTTGATTTCCAGCATTATCATATACAAAAACACTATAATTTTTTGTGATGGCTGTGATATATGATCCGTCTAGAGTTATAGTGACACTATTAACTTGATCAGATGTTACTCGATCCCAAATCTTCTGACCTGATTTGTTCAATAAATAGACTCTTTTGTCCCAAGACCCTGCCACGATATACTGGCCATTTGCAGATATTGCAACGGATTCTACATTACTACCTGTCTGAAATTTCCATAACTGTGTTCCACTCTTATTAAAAAGATAGACATAATTATCATAGGATCCAACAGCGATGTAAGCCCCATCTGGAGACGCCACAACAGATGCTATATCGTCCCCTGTTTCAAAACTCCAAGAAAGCTCATCTGCAAAAATATTCATTATAGATACATTAAACATTATTAAGATTAGGAATAAGCTAATTTTTTTCATGAAAATACTCATTGCCAGAACTATTTAAATATTATGTTTTACATTCATATCATGATATTATTTCCATTTACCTTTTCTTAATTCGTTTAAATTCAAATTTTCTATTCTGCCTTCCATCCCCTTAATTATTTCAAGAATCTCTTTATAGTCATTCATGGTCTCGTCTAGCTGATTAGAGATATCAATTGAATAATTCTCTTCTTTTATTTTTTCCTTCAATTGATTAAAAAAAATGTCAACAGGTTTAAATGAATCTTGAATCAAAAGCCCCGATATAAAAATAAGGAAAGGGGTAAGTTCTCCTGAATTTCCAATATCTATACAACGAAGATAGACACCCCTCCTATCGAAAGGGATAACAAGCCTTGGATAATTATTTTTTAAAAGGATGAAATTTAAGAGTTCTCTAGAAACTCTCCCATTGCCATCAATAAACGGATGAATTTCAACAAATTTTTGGTGGAAGTGACAAGCGAGTTCAATGGGAAACATTGTTAACTTTTTTTCTTTATACCAGTCTATTAGAATGTTGAGTTCATCTTCTAAGACTGGGAAAGGTGAAGGGTCATAATCTGACCCAGAGATAGAAATATCTATATTTCTGAGTAAACCTGCGTTTTCATCGTCTATATTTTTCATGAGGATTTCATGAATTTTTAAAATTAATTTTAAAGTAATATCTCCACTATAACTTCTAAGGAATTTGAAAAGATCACCGTAATTTAAGATTTCGTGCATCTCTCTTAGTGTATTTCCTGCAGGGGTGTCTTCTTCAAGTATAAGTTGAGCTTCCCTCAAAGACAGAGTATTACCTTCGATTGCTGTTGAGCCGTGAACATATCTTAATCTAAGATTTTCTTCAAATTTTTCAAAATAGCTTTTGTTAAATGGAGCCATTATTCTATTGATTTCTTTTAGTCGCTCTATTATATTTATAAAAGAAGTTGGGAGTATATGTTCTTTGTATTCTAATTTTTTAGAAAAAATCTTTAGAAATTCTGCCTCTAAAAGTATCATTTGAGACTTTTCTCTAACTAAATATTCTATTTGGGACTGAGTAAATGGACCTTTTCCAATATAGTGAGAAACAGTCTTTACTTTACCCCCCATTCTAACGGAATGATTAAGATAGTAATAGATTTCCCCGTTTACATTCTTTTTTATTATGTAGACCATGATATACTTCCTTGTATAATCCTCTTTTAGTACTACATTTTATAATGTTTTTGGTAATTAACATTAATTATAGTAGTAAATTAAGAATTCAATTAAGTCAGTATCTCATTAATTACATAATTATACATAATAGTCCATTTTTGATACATATAAGTCATAATCCTTATAACCGGCCCAAGGATTCGAGGGAAGGTTTTACCTATGGAAGAAATACTAAAAAAATTTGAAGGGGTTGACATACCTTCTGTAAAAAAAGTTGCAGTGGCCTATTCTGGTGGGGTTGATTCCTGCCTATGTATAGAGCTTCTGAAAAGAGTGTATAACGCTAAAGAGATTGTACCCATAATGATTGATGTTGGTCAAGGAAAAGAAGAAATCGATATTGCTTTTGAAAAGGCAGATATCCTAGAAATAAAGCCAATTATTATAGATGCAAAAGAAGAGTTTGTAAAAAAATGGATACCTATGGCAATTATGGCAAACTCAGATTATATGGGTTACCCTGTAAGCACGTCAATGACGAGACAGCTAATAGCAAACATTGTTGCACTCAAAGGCAAAGAATTAGGCTGTGATGCCTTAATGGAAGGTTCAAGCGGTAAAGGAAATGATCAGTACAGGATGCATAATGTATTCAAACTATTTGCCCCTGAACTAAATGTATTGGTACCAGTAAGGGATTTTGACCTAACTAGAAAAGAGGAAGAAAAGCTTTGTGAATTATGGGGGATCTACGTAACAGAAAAAATAACTGGAGGCGACGACAAAACACTATGGTGCAGGTCTATTGCAAGCGGAGCGATTGACCTAGACCAAGAGCTTCCAGAAGGTCTGTGGATGTGGACTAGGGCCCTTGAGAATACACCTGATACGCCCACTTTTATAGATATTTCTTTTGAGAAAGGGATTCCAGTATCTTTGAATGGAAAAAATATTGGATTGTTAGAGCTTTTAACGGAACTTAATGCTATCGGGGGGATGCATGGTATTGGAAAAATAGATATATTTGAAGAGGGAATAATGAATCTCAAGAGCAGAGAGATATATGAAGCCCCTGGGGCTACAATTATTCTAAAACTGCACAAAGATTTAGAACAGATGTGTCTTACGAAAGAAGAAATTCTGTTTAAAAAGATTGTAGAACAGAAATGGGGTTATCTTGTGTACCATGGAGGATGGTTCCACCCATTGAAAGACTCTCTTGATAGTTATATAATAAAAAGCCAAGAACATATTAATGGAAAATACAAAGTAAAGTTATTCAGAGGAAATATAGAAATAGTAAAAAGAGAATCAGATTCATCATTATTTGCACCTGAGATAAGATCTATAAAGGTCGGAGGCATGGACCAAAGGATCTCAAAGGATGCAGCCAAAGTTATGGGGCTTATGTACGAAGTTTTAGCCAAACGGTCCAGATAAATATTTAAATTTTTATTTTTTTATGGTGTTGAGGGAGTTACTAAATGGCTAAACTTTGGAAAAAAAAATATGAATTGGACAAAGTAGTTGAAGATTTTACTGTTGGCGATGATTATATATGGGATATGCGCCTCATAAAAGCTGACGTGATTGGAAATATTGCTCATTCAACAATGCTTCAAAAAATAGGCATCCTTTCAGAAGAAGAGCTTTTAACAATCAAAAAGAATTTAATTAGTATTCTAGAGCTTCATGAACAAGGCAAATTTATCATCAACAAAGAAGATGAAGATGTTCATACTGCTGTTGAAAATTTTTTAACTGAGCGATTGGGTGACGTAGGTAAGAAAATTCATACGGCTAGGAGCAGGAACGACCAGATACTTTTGGACGTTAGATTATACTCTAAAGAAAGATTATTTGAAATGATGGAAAATGTCCTAACACTGTGCAAAATCCTATTAGAATTCTCAAAAGAAAATGAGTTTGTACCAATGCCAGGGAGGACTCATACTCAAAGGGCTATGCCTTCATCTGTAGGTCTCTGGGCAAGTTCTTTTCTAGAAAGTCTGCTTGATGATTTTTACCTGTTAAAAACTGCTTTCAAAATAAATGATCAATCGCCCCTAGGAAGTGCTGCAAGTTATGGAGTTAACCTTAATATTGACAGAAAGTATGTGGCAACTCTATTGGGATTTGAAAAGGTACAGAATAACGTTTTGTATGCAAATAATAGCAGGGGTAAAACAGAGTCGATAATTATTTTTGCACTCTCTCAGATAATGATGGACCTTTCAAAGTTTGCAAATGATCTAATCCTATTTTCCATACCTGAGTTTAATTATTTCACATTACCTGAAGAGTTTTGCGGTGGCTCAAGCCTTATGCCACAAAAAAGAAATCCAGCTTTACTTGAGCTTACAAGGGCAAAGGCAGAAGTTGTTAACTCTCTTTACGTTAGAGTTACTGGCATCATAACATCCTTATATTCAGGCTACAACAGAGACTTTCAACTGACAAAGGGGCCCTTAATGGAAAGCTTAGATATCACTCAACAGACCCTATATATCCTAGGATATTTTATTCCAAAGATAAAGGTAAACAAAGAAATATTAATTAAGTCATTTTCCCCTGAAGTTTATGCAACAGATAGAGTATTAGAACTTGTAAAAGAAGGGATACCATTTAGAGATGCATATAAGGAAGTGGGAATAAATCTAGAATTACTGAACAATAAGGATCCAGTTCAAAATATTAAATCAAAGACACATATAGGCGCAACAGGAAATCTTGGACTTGACATTATAGAGAAGAGACTAAAAGAAGAGGAAAAAGAGATTTTATCTAAAAAAGAGATATTCATTAAGAAAATAGAAGAATTAGTCAAGGTTTAATATCAAGGGATACCATGAATAAATATGACTATATTATAATAGGAAGTGGTGCCAGCGGTGCTGCTGTGGCAGAAAAGATATCTTCCGATTATGAAGTTCTAATATTAGAAAAAGGTGAAAATCTTCCCTTAAATGAAGCGCATAAGGGCTACGTTCGTGCCTCTTCTTGTAAAGATTTTGAAGAGCATGGTAAAATAGATATCTTGAGTGGCATGGGTGTTGGCGGAACAACATTGTTAGCGATAGCAAACGGAGTAAGAACGCAAGAAAAGGAACTTAGGAATCTCGGTATTGACATTGAAAAGGAACTTGACGAAGTTGAAAGGGATTTTGGAGTATTGCCAATCCCAAAAAACATGTTGGGTGAGAGAACAAATTTATTCATCGAAAAATCAAAAGAATTGGGATATGAACCAAAGATAATGCCAAAAATGATTGACTTTAATAAATGTAAAAAATGTGGTAAATGCAATATGGGTTGTCAATTTCAAGCAAAAAAAACTTCCCTTTACTATATTGAAAAGGCCATCTCTAAAGGGGCGAAACTAAAGCCTAATTTTGAAGTTTTGAAGATAAACAAAAAGGATGAATACTTCACAGTTCAAGGTATTGAAAAAGGAAATCTCATTAATTTTTCTGCAAAAAATGTGATTTTGAGTGCAGGCGCTCTTGATACCCCCAAAGTCCTCAATAATTCTGGAATAATAACTCCAAAGAAACTATTTGTGGATATATTTGTCACAATAGGCGGCAGATGCAATCATTCTTTCAAAGACGAGATAAATATGGCGGCTTACATACCCTTCAATGATTTTCTAATTTCACCTTATTATTCGGAAAGAATTATCAAAATGCTGGGTGAGAGAAAAATAGAATCTAAAAGAGAAAATATTATTGGCATAATGATCAAAATAAAAGATGATTCTTGTGGGTATGTTGGAAAAGACTTTACAGAAAAATACTGTACTGGTAAAGATGTCCAGAAAATATCAAATGGAGTTTCTATAGCATCTAGAATATTAAAAGAATCAGGCGTAGACACAATAGTTTCAACTGAAGCTATTGGGGCACATCCTGGCGGAACAGCACCCTTGGGAATAACAGTAGACAATCAATTCAAGACAAAAATGGGATTTTATGTATGTGATGCAAGTATCCTTCCAGAATCTCCAGGCGCCCCTCCAATCCTAACGCTGATGGCATTAGGAAAAAGATTGGGAGAAAATATCCTAGATTCCTCCTGAAGGAACTTTTTCATTTGGATTGCACAGTATATCTAAAAGCATAGGGCCTGTTGAACCTAGTGTCTCTTTAATTCCTTTCTTCATTTCCCCCTTATCTTCAGCTCTTAAGGCTTGTACTCCAAGACCTTCAGATATTGCTACAAAATCTTTCTTACCTAATGAGAAAGTATATTCCCCCCCAAACTTAGCATCTTCATATTGCTTAATAGTTCCCAATACACCGTTATTTATCAAGAAAATTTTTACATCTATATTATTCTCAGAAAGAGTCAATAACTCGCCCAATACCATCAAAAGCCCACCGTCACCAGTTATTAGGACGACTCTTTTATCCGGCTTCGATAATTTGGCCCCTATAGAGGCAGGTAATCCAAATCCCATTGCACCAAACGAGTGTGAACAGATAAATGTCCTTGGAACGTGAACTTTTTTCAGGAGATGTGTCCATACTGTTATAGAACCTGTATCTGTAACGACAATATCGTCTTTATTTAATTTTTGAAGTATTTCAAAAATAGCAGCCTGTGGCTTCAAAGGTTTGGAAGATGAGGAGATTCCATCTAATTTTTTAACGGGATTTTTATTTATCCAAAATCCATCTTTTCTCAAAACGCCAATTGTGATGTTACTGATTATTTCATTTAAATCCCCAATTAGGGATAAATCAAAGGATATATTTCTCTTATTTTTGTCTATGTTCACATCTATTATCTTCTTGGAATTATCAAAAATATCATAAGATGTTCTATCTGAAAATTTGACACCAAATGATAATAGTAGATCTGATTTTTCAAATGCTATTTTTGAATTTTTTGTGCCTCTGACACCAAGAGTTCCAAATGCATGATCATCATCCTCATCAATTATGCCCCTTCCAGGGAGTGTTGTAACTATGGGCGCTCCGATTTTAGAACAAAGTGAATAAATATTATTTCCTGAATTAGAATTGATGGAACCATACCCAGAAAGAACTAAAGGTCTTTCTGACTCATTTATCAATTTAATAGCTAGTTTAATCTTATCGATATCGAGTTTAGTTTTTATATTCTTTTCAAAATAATCAAAATCTGATTGGTATTGCTGTTCAAATAAATCTGTAGGGATTTCTACATGAACTGGCCTTGGCCTGCAAGATACTGCTTGTTGAAATGAATCCCTTATTTCTCGATATAATTCATCCTTTACCCGAATATTTTTCTTTGTTATTGGTGAGGTCATAGAAAGCAAGTCTACTTCCTCAAAAGCATCAGTTCCTATCTTACTAGTGGGTACTTGCCCAGTAATTAAAACTAAAGACGAGCCATCCTTATAGGCGCATGCAAGCCCCATCATAGCGTTAACTGATCCAGGGCCTGTTGAAGTTAATACAGAAGATATTCGCCCACTTGCCCTATAGTATCCATCTGCGCTGTGGACTGCACACTGTTCATGAGATGAGCGGATAATGGATACACCGATATCGTTCAATTCATGATAAAGTGGCAGTATTTCCCTACCAGGATACCAGAATAGAGTTTCAACTCCTGAATCCTTAATCGCTTTGGATATAATTTCTGCCCCAGAACATGAATTTATCATATTTAGCCCTTTGAAAGTATCTCTTGGACCATATTCTTAAATTCTTTATCGCCTACTTTTGCCCCTCTTTCTGCCATTTCCTTTATCTTGAGTATAAGAACCTCTTTTTCATTTTGAGGCACGGATAAACCTAGTTCTTCGAGTTTATATTCAATACAACTAATACCGCAATGTTTTCCGAGTATTATCCTTCTCTTTTGGCCTACAAACTCGGGCATATAAGGCTCATATGTTAAAGGCTCTGCTCTGACAGCGGCAACATGAATACCTGACTCATGAGAAAAAACGTTATCCCCCACAATGGCTTTGTTTTTTGGGACTGGCATTGTAGTATACTTTTCAACTAATCTCGAAAGTTCGTATAACACTTCATATTTGAAAGGCATCTCTATTCCATACAAGAGCCGAAGATTCATTATTATCTCTTCAAGTGAGGCATTTCCTGCCCTTTCACCTATACCATTGACCGTTGTAGATATAGCTCTAGCACCAGCTTCGAATGCTGCAAGAGAATTGGCAACTGCAAGACCAAAATCATCATGGCAGTGGATCCCTATTGTATTATCGATGTTATTTTTTATCTGACTAACTAGATATTTCATACCCATTGGCCTTATAGATCCAGTTGTATCCGCTATATGAATTCTGTCTGCACCTGCATCAGTTGCAGCTTTGAAAAGTTCAATTAGGAAATCTAAATCAGTCCTTGTAGAATCTTCTGCGGTGAAAGCAACAAAAATTCCGTGGCTCTTCCCATATTCAACTGCCTCAACTGCTCTTGAAAGTGCCTGCTCTCTGGTCATCTTTAATTTGTATTTTAAATGAAGGTCTGATGTTCCAATAAAGGTAATAATTCCGTCAACATCACAAGATAGCGCAACATCTATATCATTTTTTAATGTTCTTGTCAAAGCTAATATTTCTGAATTTAATGACTGTTTCGTTATATTTCTTATTGCCCTTCTTTCTCCATCAGATACAACAGGAAAACCTGCTTCAATTTGAGGAACGCCTAATTCGTCGAGTTTGATGGCAATTTCTATCTTTTCATCAGGCGTGAAGCAAATTCCGGGAGTCTGCTCCCCATCTCGTAAAGTGGTATCATAGACAATTATATTTTTTGGATCCTCTTCTATTTTCGCATCATTAACAAAATTATAAGGGCTAACAAATGATTTCATAATCTCACAGCCTCGTTGGGGTCTTCAGAGTATCCTAAAGCGGCAATTGCTCCAATTAATCCCCAATTACCCATTAGAACTTCTAGGTTTTTTACTTTATTGGAAAAAACAGTTGCATCTTCCAGAGACATTAGTGTATTTTTAACTTTGAGAGAATAATCTCTAAGTTCTTTATCAATTCCTATGCCGGTCAACATTACTAAACCAGTCTCTTTTGAAAGGGTATATTTATTAAAAAGTTCAAAAATTCTCTCTTTAAATAGAGGAACTTTTTTTGGATCAGCTCCAAAAGTGAGTGCTGTGCTTACACAATTTTGTGTCTTATGAGGATTTCTGGGGTAAAGTTGAACCAAGGTATGCCTAAGATAATCGGCTAATCCCTCATTTTCTATTTTATATGCAATTTCATTTGCCAAAGACCATGTTGCCCCTTCTTCCTTTGTATCTGTATCATCAACACCAACTACAATCTTTTGCTTTAAATCAAAAGAGAGCGTGGCTTTGCTTAGGCCTCCGCCTCCGCCGTAATCAAGTATCTCAACAGAGAGGACTCCTTCTGCAAGGCCCCGATTAAGGACAGCACCGACTCCACCTCCGCCTAGCCCGGCATAAGTAATATTAACTTTATCGTCAAATATCTTTACTTCCTCTATACCTGCTGCAGAAATACCGGCTTTGAGGTTCAGATCGCATTTTCCTTCTTTAACTCTAAAAAAACTTTGGCTTCCTTCACCCATTGCTTGTATAATTAATGATGAAGCCTTGGGATAGTGGTACGTGACCCAAGAAGCCGTTGCCATTCCTCTTGGATGTTTTTCATAGATTTCAATTGTTTTCTTTTCTTTGTCTGCAAGAACAACAATTCTTTCAAATGGTGAAACCCATACTTTATTGCCATATGCATTAAAAAATTCTTCTCTTGTGTATTTCAATTAGCCACCCACAATTAATAAATAAAATTTATTATTTTTAATATGGGCCCACTGGGATTCGAACCCAGGACCTCCACCGTGTGAGGGTGACGTCATGACCAACTAGACCATGGGCCCAGTTTGTAATAATATTAAAAGTTTAAAAAAGTTATCTATTTATGGACTCGGCGGGATTTGAACCCGCGGCCTCGGCATTGCGAATGCCGCGCTCATACCAACTGAGCTACGAGCCCTAAAATCTTATACAAAAAATCAGTTTTTAAATTTTATTGAGAATAAAAAAATTAAAATAAAAAAATAAAATGTAGGAAACCTATGTCTGGAATTAGGTTAAGCTACAAAAGTTAGATAATACTAATTATTTATAAGTCTTTTGGTTATATTTATAAAAAAAAGATATAATATAGAATTAATTAATATTAAAAACTAGATTTTTTCTATATATACATAAAAATAAAAAAGAAAAATTATATTAATTTATTTTTTCTTGGCTTTTGCCTTTGCTCCACCTTCATACTCAAGAGAGAGGTAGAGAACAATACCAACGATTAGACCCAT
>LNGC01000051.1 GCA_001587715.1 Candidatus Methanofastidiosum methylothiophilum
GGTATGATTTAGTATTCCAACATAACAGGGAGTTTCTATTAAGTCCTAGGGGTCATGGTAAAACAATGTTTTTACCAAGGTCGGTTCTAGAACATGAAACCCTTTTTAATAAAAATTTTAATTCCCTAATTATTGGTAAAACATATAAACAAGCCAATAAAACTTTAAAAGTAGTTAAGACAGATTTAGAAGAAAATAAACTTATTTTAAGAGACTTTGGGGAAGAGCTAGATGAGTATGATTCAGTTGGGAATCAACTTTGGTATAATATAGATACTACTGACCAAATTTTAAGGGATGCAACTGTAGAAGCTAATGGATTATTAGGGGATATTACAGGGGGTCATTTTAACCTTATTATCCTTGATGATATTATAGATGATGCAAATTGTCTAACCCCAGATAGTAGAAGAAAAGTAATGGAATGGGTACAGGGTACAATTATTCCAATGCTTAAACCGGGAGGGTATATTTCTGGTATAGGAACTAGAAAGCATTATGATGATGCATACCAAGAGATGATAGACAGCCCCGGATGGTATGTTATTCAACAAAAAGCTATTCTCAAAATGCCCAAAAGTTTTGAATATGTTTATAAAACCATAGGTGGGCAGCAAATAGCAGTAGGAATTAAAAATGTAGTAGGGGAGTATAAAGTATTATGGCCCGATGTATGGTCATTAGAATTATTATTATTAGAAAAGAAAACAATGGGGAGTATCTTATTTAATAGGGAATACAATAACGATACTTCCCAGATGAAGGGTAAGATATTAAAAGACTTCTGGCTGAATAAGTATGTAATAATGAAATAAATGCTACAGAGGATATTAAACTGGCACCCCCACTAGATTCTATGACTATATACCAAGGATGGGATTTAGCAATAAGAGAAAAAGAAACATCTGATTATGTAGTATGTACTACCATAGGGGTAACTCCTAAAAATAAGATATATGTACTGGATTGGTTTAGGGATAGGATGGCATTCCCAGACCAAGTAAAACAGGTGAGAGAATTATATGATGAATTTAGACCTGAAAGAATTGCAATAGAAACTAATGCATATCAGTTAGCATTAAAGCAACAGGTTCTAACTGAAAGAATATTACCTATAAAAGAGATAGAGAATATTAAGAATAAAGTACAGAGAATAATTTTAAGTTCAGTGAATTATGAAAATGGGTTAGTGTATCTCCCAATAGACCACCCTTATTATAATGCATTTATGGATGAATATAGGACATTTGATGATGGAACTCACGATGATATGTTAGATAGTTTAGACATGGCGATGAGGTTAATATTAGAACCAAAAGGAATACCATTTAAACGAGGTTTAAGGAGTAAGGTACATGCAAGATAAACTACCATTAGGGAGGGTTATGCCAGTAATGAGCATTAACCCAGAAGAAAAATTAATGCGAATGTTAAGAAGGTATGACCCCAATTTCCAGTTTTTCCAGTTGCTGCAAATGGTAGATTATCCAGTAGCTAGTGATTATGAACTATTTTTACATTACTTTAGGGGAGGGGCAGGGCCATTTATAGACTTATTTTTATACTGTGATTTAGGGGCGGACTGGACATTAAACCCAGTAGGATTCGATAGTGAGGAAGATGGGGAAGAAGCTGTAAGGTTAGTAGAGGAAGATTATTTTAGTGATAAAAGGATGAACTTTAGAAGGACAATGAATGAGATAGGGGCATATTGTGAAATCCTAGGGAGAACTTGTTATGTAGAAACATTTAATCTAGCAGAGGATTATTTCTATGATAAAAATATGAAAGTAACCGGACTAGATGCAATAAACCCAATGGTACTAAATGAGGAAAGTATTAAAAAGGCATTAGCAGACACCACTGGAACAGTACCCTTTAAGCAGGAAGGAGTTACAACAGATGGAAAATATGTAGCGATTCCATTTGAACAGGAAAGAGTTTTTTATTTTACTAAAAATATTGTGCCAAAATATAGTCCGGTAGGAAATTCAGAACTACAAAGGTGTGTAACTGACCTTAGAACCCTAGCAAGATTCCCACACTATAGGATGAAGATAGGTAAAAAATATTCAGAACTATTTAGGGTAATTCAGATTAACACGGAGAAACTAAAGGAAACTGGTATGGGGGAAACTATAACTGAAAGTACAGAAGAAGCCCAAAAATACTTAGATGAGACAGCAGAATTTTATAGAGACCAAGAGGATAAAGGGGGAACTGTAGCTGTATTTGATTGGGAAACATTAATAGAAAGTTCATGGGCAGGTAAGGAAGTTAAGTTTAGTGAAATAGAAAGGGATACAGTGCAAAGTATAGGGTTAAAGTTGGGAGTTCCAATGGAACTTATGACCTATGCTGCTGATGCTATGAACAGGGCAACACTCTTAGGGTTACTGGATACATTTGTATCTAAAAGGGAGAAGGGGACTAGGAAATGGTTATACACTCCCATAATACAAAATACAGCCAATAAGATTTTAAGAATAAATGATATACTGGATGGACATTTAGAAGTTAAGTATAATCCATTCTTATCTAAAAACTTAGTGGAAGTTGCAGATATACTAAGTAAGTTATACCCAACAGGGGCAATAACCAAACCAGAAATAAGAAAACCATTTGACTTTTTACCAAAAAGATTAGATTTAGGAGGGGAAGAATGGGAAGAAGCAGGAATGGACCCCAAGCCAAATCCTCAAGCAAAAATTAATCCAGTAGAATTAGCAGAAGAAGGGGAAGGAATTGCAGAAGTTGCTAAAGAAATGCTACAGAAAGGATTAATTAACTTATTATAGAGGTATAGATAATGGAGAAAGTTGCAGAAGCTACAAGGGAGAAAGTAGCAATAGATGAAGCTCTGTTATGTTACCTTATAGAAAAATCTGGAATAAAAAATTTAGATGAATTTGAATTATGGGTAAAGGGAGAAGTAGAAATTAAGCCCAAAGTAGAACATGCCCATATTAAAAAAAGTAAAAAAATAAAAGTTGAATTTAAACCAAACCCAAACTTAGGAGAAGCAGGGGCAACCAAGGAAGAATTAAACTATAGGCAAGTTCTTATTTTATACTTAAAACCAGTTTGGGATTCAGCTAAGAAAATAATTATAGAGAGCGATTTATCACTACAAGAAAAACATGTAGAGATAAATAAATTAATTGAAAATTTTATATCCAATGTTCAAAAGGTTGCACAATCTACAGTAACAAGTAGGTATAATGCAGGGTATACCCGGATGGAAGGGTATGTAAAGAAAGCTAAATACAAAATACCTTCACGACCCAAAGAACAACCTAGACTTGATACTTTACTCCTACAGCAAACTATGAATATAGAGGATATTGGATTAACATTAAGGGGTAAGTTAAGACAAATCCTAAATATAAAAGCAGTCCAAGATTTTTATGAACAAGGAAGAGAAGGAAAACCAGACCCGGAAAAAATAAAAAAAGCAGTTCCAAAACCTAATTGGACTGTATGTATGAAAAGAGTAGCTAAAGAACACCCTGAATGGTCAGAGGCAGAAGTTAAAAAATGGTGTGAAGTCTTTGCTTATGAGGAAGAAATTGATAAGGCAGTAGATGACAGTAAGAGAAGGGTTGATGCCATAGGAATGTTTGGATTTCTGGAATCAGATAAAGCAGGATACCTTCAAGCTGCATTATTATTATCAGTAGGAATTACAGAACTTACAATGAAAATTCCATGGGTAACTATGGGAGATGCTAATGTATGTTCAGACTGTTTAGCTAGGGAAGCAGAGGGGCCATATTATCCAGAAGATTACCCGGAAGACCAACACTATGGTGAAAGATGTGTACCCGGTGAACCTGTATTTTTCAAAGGAGTATTAGAGGATGTGTGGGATTATGCATAAAGAAATAAGAGCTTATTGCACAGCATGTAAAAGGGAAGTTAAGTTAGACCAGGTTAAGCCAAATATTATGAAGATTATTGGAACCTGTAAATGTGGAATGTTATTTAGGAAGTAAAAGGGAGGGATAAAAATAGATGCCATTTGAAGGGGATAAATATATTCATTTGCCAAACCCAGAACATCCTGAATCTGATTTTAGAAGATTGGGAAATGGTAATTTAAATATAGTTGCTACTCAAAACTTTGGAAGAGGTATTAAGGCAAGAATAGGATTGCTTAAAGGTACCAACGATTCAACAGCGGTAGTAGTTTATTTATTCGATAAAACCAAGTGGGGAATGGCAACTGCTAAAAAATGGATAAAAAACCATACTCAAAAAGGAAGTGGATATATGGAAGTTAAATCAATAAGTGGAAGTTTTAATTTTGTAATGCCATTTAAAAAAGCTCAAGAAGAGGAAGATGGGTATTACTATCTAGAATATGCACTAAGTACAACTGACCCGGACTTAATAAATGACCAAATTACAGAAGAATGCATAGATGACATGATAAAACAAGCCCCCAAGCTAAACAGTTTTATGAGCCATAATTATGACAAAGTAATAGGGCCAATAATCAAAAGCTGGAAAGAAGTAACCGAAAAAGCAACGGAGATGTGGATAAAAGTTAGGGTAAAACCAAGTATGCGGAAAGAGATAGAAGAAGATATTAATACAGGGGTAAGGTATGGGGGAAGTATTGGTGGCGAGTTTATAAAAGGATATCAGGAAGGTGAGATAAGAAAAATAGAAAAAGTGCAACTAATGGAGGGGAGTTTAACGACAATGCCTATGAACTGGGCAACTAGTGGTTCAGCGAGGCAGGGGATAGCTAAAGGGTGTCCAAATAATATTTGCACCCAAATTTTAAAATCAGCAGATATTAAATTTTCAGGAAAAGATATAGGAGTTGATAGTATTCCTAACATGGAATTGATTAAAGAAATTAATAAAATAAGTTTAGAATTAAAAGCTGTAACAATGTTGCCCGGATGGCCAGAAGAATTAGATAGTGTAATAGACACAGATAAAGCTCAACTGATGGATACCCTAGGAACACTAGTAAACAATTTAATAAGACTAGTGGAAGATATAATAAAAGAAGAAGGAATATCCATAGAAGAGTTGCAAGCAGTGGCAGAAGCAGCTTAAGAAAAAGCAAAAAGGATAAGTTTTTTAGGAGGACAAAACCATGAAACAAAAAGGTAAAGAAAATGATACTCAGGGAGAAGATGAAAAAATGGGGTTACTAAAGAAAACCTTAAGTACCCTAAAAGAGGTTAAAGATGCATTAACTGGAGAGGAAGGGAACCCCGGTGAAGAAGGGAATCCTGGAGAGGAAGGGAACCCCGGTGAAGAAGGGAATCCTGGAGAGGAAGGAAACCTAGAAAACCCTGCAGAAGAAGATGGAGAAGGGGAAGAAGGGGAAGGTGAAACATTGAAACCAAAAGATGTAAAAAGTATCCTTAAAAGGATAGATGCCCTAGAACAGAAAGACTATAATCAGGAAAAAATAATCAAAAAACAGGGAGAAACAATTAAAAAACAAAACAAAACAATTGAAACCCTACAATCAGATAAAACAGAAAAAATCCACAAAGGATTAGTCAAAGAAGCCCTTACATGTTCCAAAAAACTCAATGATACAACTGTTACCGATGAAAAATCCTTAGAAAAAGCTGTAAGGAAAGAACTAGATATAGACAAAGAAAAAGAAGTTACCGATGCAGACATTAACACCTATGTAAAAGGACTAAAGATAGCAATGAAAAGGATACCCGATGGGTATGTACCAATAATAACAGATGAAACAGTCCAGAAAGAACAGGATAAAACCAAACAAAAAATCAAAAAAATGAGAGAAAATATGAGTAAACATGGGGTAGTTGGGGCAGAGGAATCTGAATAAACTTCCCCCCATTAAAAATTTTATAGGAGATGCAAAACATGGGATACCAACCAGAATATGGACATAGGTTAATAAGGGAAAGGTTTGTAGAAACCGGTGAAACAATACCTTACTACCGCATTATAAAACAGGGTACAACTGAAACCAAAGTTAAATTAGGAACTTTAGGTTGCAGACCCCTAGCTATTTCCATTCCCTCAGAGGAAGCATTCATGCCAAATGGTTCCGGTGGGATAGTACCTAGAACCGGATATGTAGCGGGTGAAATACCAGAAGCACAAATGACAGGAATAGCATTTGTAGAACTAGCAGAAACTGTAAGCCAAGGAGAATTATGTGGGTCAAGTGCCAACGGAAGAGGAATAGCAGTTGAATTATCCCTAACAGGTATGAACACTGAAATAGGAACTGTAGCAGGCACATTCCTAGAAGGTGGAGATGCAGGGGATATAGTAAGAGTAGACATGGACAGGAGGCAGTAAGATGGGATTACTAACTGATGCAGCAATTAACTATTATGAGTTAATAATGCTGGAAGAAATAGAACCAAACCTAGTAGGAACTCAAGTTATAGCAAAAGCCCCCGATATACCAGTAGGTGCTCAGCAAGTTACTAGGGATGAAATTGCAAAACTGAAAGGTAAAGCCAAAAAGGGTAAAAAAGGTCAGCCCATTCCTAGAGAAACTGGAGATGTATCTAGGAAGACTGTATTAATCCCTGAAATAGCTCACGGTTTCACCCTACACCGGAAGGACATCCAAGCTTCCCAAAGGGCAGGAACACCCCTACCAGATGCAGCTGCAAGGCAGTCCTCAAGATTAGTTCTAGAAGCCATAGAAGATATGGTATTTAATGGGATACCAGAACTAAAAATTAAGGGAATCTATGCTGATGCAGCGGATACCTATGCTGTGGAAGATGGTTATGAGTGGAATAGTTCAAATGCCCAACCATTTAATGACATGATTGCAGCTATGGGGCAACTAGCAAGCTCTGGGAAGTATATAGGAAAAAAATTAATACTTTCTCCTTTAGCTTATTGGTCAGCACATAAAACTAACACCCTAGGAGTTAGCTATATGGACCAGATTGCCAGTTTATTCCCTAACGGAAAAGCTGACATATTCCAAGCTCCTTCTACTGCTAACGGTGGAGAAACTATTATCCCTGTTGATGGTGGGGTTCTCTGCGACTTTGGGAATGGTATAGCTGAAAGGTATGTAGAAGAAGAGGTGAACCTGCAACAGGACTTTGGAATGGATGAAAATAACTTATTCCCATTCAATGTTCTAACCTACCAGTCTCAGGATATACACCGGACAGAAGCATTCCTTAAGCTAGATAACTTGATTGATGTAGACCTATTAACCCCATAAAGGGATTAATAGGTATTTTTTTATTTTTTTTTATTAAATAAAGGGAGATGAAGCCAATGCCAGAAGAAGAAGGAAAAAAGGTAGAAGCTACTGGAACTATTTTGGAGGAAATAAATAGTGAAGAAGAAGCAGATAAAGCTATAGAAATTGCACAACAAAAAAAGGCAGAGCTAAAAATTAAACAGCATGAAAAAGAGCTAAGGAAAATTAAGTGCAAATGTGGAAAATCTTTAAAAGTAAATCCTAAAGATTTCATGGGAAGAGATGGAACCAGAGCTAAGAGATATACCTGCGAAAAATGCCAGTTACAAACTAAAGTCCAAGTAACATATAATAAGGAACTAGGAGAACTAGAACTTAAAATTAATAGGTTACAAAAAGCATGGGTAGAAATGCACCCAAGCAAATTATCCGATGACCAGATAAAAGAATGGGTTAAGGATGAAGTGGAAAACCTAAAAAGAGGAAGGAGTAAGTTTCCAAGGAAAGAAGAGCAGATATTACTTAGGGCAATAGATTTAGCGATAAATCCAAAATAAACCCTATTATCTGTTTTTAATTTTTTTAGAGGTGGGATAGGATATGACTAATGCAGTATATAGTAAAGCTAAAGAGAAAATGTTACAAGCAGGAATTGACTTAGTAACTGGAGATGTTAAGGCAATACTTGTAGATACCCTTAATTATTATGTAGATTTAGAAAACCATGATTTCCTAGACGATATTCCAGTTGTTGCAATAACTGCAACTAGTCCAGTATTAACTAATAAATCCATAGCAGGGGGGGTATTTGATGCAGATAATATAACCTTTACATTAGTATCTGGGAATGAAAGTGAAGCTATAATATTATATATAGATACTGGAACTGAATCAGAAAGCCCACTTATAGCATATATTGACACTGCAACAGGACTTCCAATAACCCCTAACGGTGGAGATATAGTAATAGAATGGGATAACGGAGCTAATAAAATTTTCAGATTATAATATCATCAGGATAAGACTATGACAATAACTGGTAGTGGAACCTCTGCTGACCCTTATATAATTTATACCCTAGATGATTTGGCATTAATAGGAACTAGTCCTTATACTTTGAATAAATATTTTAAGTTAAATAATGATATTGATGCCAGTCCTACTCAAGACCCTAGTTATAATGGAGGGACAGGTTGGAATCCAATAGGGAATAGCACCACTAAATTTAGTGGAAATTTTAATGGGAATAATAAAACCATATCAGGATTATTTATTAATAAACCTACAACCGACAATATAGGTTTATTTGGATACACCACTACAGGATTTAGTATTTATAATCTTATTTTGGAAGTAGATATTACTGGACAGAATAATGTAGGGGGATTACTAGGGTATTATGATGAGGTAAGTAATAGTGATGGGGATAGGGTATGGGGAATAACAGTACATGGAGAAGTAACTGGGAATAACCAAGTAGGAGGAATTGTTGGGGTTAAAGCCCACTATGGGTATATTGATGATTGTTATTCTGATGCAGTGGTTTCCGGTGCAAACCAAGTAGGAGGGATATTTGGACAACTTTTAAACCTTGGTTATAGGGGAATTGTTAAGTATTGTGATTTTGATGGAGTAGTTAATATTTCCGGGAGTAGAGGGGGATTAATAGGGGGGGAAGCTAATCAAGATGTTACTTATTGTAATGCTTATGGAGAGTTAAATGCCTCAGCAACTAGTGATTATATAGGAGGAATAATAGGATATGATATTAGCGAAGATATTAGTTATTGCAATTGCTATTCTAATATAACTGGTAGAAATTATGTTGGAGGAATAGTAGGAACTAAAACAAAATACAATGCAATTAGTTTCTGTAGGGCTTACGGAGTAATTACTGGTAATGAGAGGGTAGGGGGTATTGCAGGACACCATGGAACTAGGGGTTATGGAAGTACATTACAAGATTGTTATTTTAGGGGAGAAATAAATGCAACTGGAAATTATGTAGGAGGCATTGCAGGGAGTTGTAGTTGGTTAATTCAAAGATGTTTAGTATCAAGTGATACAGTAATTAACAGCCCTAATTCAAGTTATGTGGGGGGAATTGTTGGATTAGGTAATCATGGCCCGATTAATAATTGTATAAACCTTATAGATATTAATGGGATAGATTATGTGGGGGGCATTGCAGGGAAGAAGGAATTATATGATAGTTATGTGGAAGTTCAAAACTATGGAAACATTACCGGAAGGGATTATGTAGGGGGAATTACTGGATACTTTTCTAATTATGATTATGCCCAAGACCACAAACAATGTATAAACTATGGAAACATTACTGGAAGGAATTATGTAGGGGGAATAGCAGGTAGATGTGACTGTAGGAATTGGGAATGTTATAATAGGGGAAAAGTATCTGGGCAAAATAATGTAGGGGGAATATTTGGGCATTTATATTCAAAATATATAAGTAGAGCATATAATACAGGGCAGGTTATAGGAACAGGAACAGGAATAGGGGGATTAGTTGGAAGCATTAGTGGGAGTGGGGGGGATACAAATAGTTTCTGGGATGTTGAAACTAGTGGAATAGCTATAAGTGCAAGGGGTACAGGAAAGACTACAGCAGAAATGAAAACCCAATCAACATATACAGGATGGGATTTCACGACCCCAGTATGGTTAATTAACCCTATTTTCAATGATGGTTATCCTTATTTAAATATTCCTAAATTTATTAGAGTTTTATCCCCAAATGGGATTACTTCTACAGAAGGATTAGGGATTCCTCTAATCAGAATAACAGTCATACATATTATGGCAAATGGAGTTCCTTCTACTCTTCTATTTGGAATACCTAAACTTTCTGCCATACTCAGAATACAGGGCATAGATGGAACTATACAGCTAGGAATTTTTAAAACCTTAATGGAAGTTGCACTCAAAGGGAAAGGAATTAAACTATTAGATTTTGGTACTTTAAAAACATTGATGGAAGTAAGGGTAGTAGATGGGGGAATCCCTAGTAGTATTGAACTAGGAATCCCAATGGCAATGTATCAGATAAGCCCAGAGGGAATAGACAATAGTATCACTATGGGAACTATTACATTAATCTGGGATGAATTTATTAGACCTAATGGATTAGATTCATTTATTAGTTTTGGGGAATTAGTAACTTATATTAGATATTGGAAGGAAAATATTGAGTTTACATTAAAAGGAAGTAAAACTAATTTTGACCAAGTAGGGGGGGATATTAGATTTTTAATAGAAACCCCTAGTACAGAATTTGAACTTAAAAAACCTACTACCCGGTTTGAATTAATACAACCAAGGGCTGGAACTAAGTTAAAATCTCAGACAATTTTTGAATTAAGAAAATAGGAGGGAAGGAGCATGGATACAGTAAATGAAAATTCAACTAGGGATATTAAAATTAGTTTTACAAGCCACTTAGGAAATCCAGTAACCCCGGACAGATGTTTATATAAACTAACTGATTTAGAAAGTCTTACAGAGATAGT
>LNGC01000052.1 GCA_001587715.1 Candidatus Methanofastidiosum methylothiophilum
CTTCAGTATTAATTGGCACCAGTAATTTTTATTTGCCCAATAAGCCAGTTTCAAACTACTTGAAAAAAGGATATTCAACAATTAATCAAAATATGCCAGTATCTCAAGCAATAGAAATCCTCCAAGAACACGGAACAAGGTATATTGCCGTAATTGGGGATGATAATGCACTCATTGGTATCTTGAGAGATGTTGATATTCTTAAGGCTTTTAAAGGCTTAATCTAGCCAGATTATAAGAGAAACATTTATATGCAATCTTAAGACAACAACTTTAAATTTTGAAGGGATAAGAATGGTAGAAACCATTATCAATGACCGTGTTATAGAGAGAGTTTCAGAAATTGCTAGATTAAAGCTTTCTGATAAAGAAAAAGAAAAATTCCGCGAGGAATTTGAGAGAATTCTAGAAGAATTTTCAATTATTGATGAGATTAAAGTTGGTGAAAAAGAGCTTTATTATGTAGTGGAAAATGTCAATGTTTTGAGAAAAGATTCAAAACCAAAGCCCTTCAATAACATCAATAGCATTAAAACTAACTTTAACAAAATAGAAGACGATTTTATAGTCGTTCCAAGAAATCTTTGATTTAGTGATATCATGTTTACTAGAGATCTCATTGAGGATTTATTATCCAAGTCGGTAGAAGAACATCTTAATAAAAAAATTGAAGAGATTGAGAAAAGGGATAAAGAGATTAACGCTTTTATTACCTTAAACATCGAAGAGGCAGAAAAATCTTCAAAGGAAATTCAGAAAAAAATAAATGAGGGCAATCAAGGAAAACTTTCTGGTCTCGTTATTTCTATTAAAGATAACCTTGCAGTCTCTAATCTTAGAATGACTTGTGGGTCAAAAGTATTGGAGAACTATATTGCGCCATACGATGCGACGGTTACTAACTTAATTAAGCAAGAAGATGGGATCATAATTGGTAAGTGCAACATGGATGAGTTTGCATGTGGTTCCGACGGAACTTCTTCTTATTTTGGACCAACAAAAAATCCTAGAAATATTGATTACGTACCAGGGGGGAGTTCTTCAGGAAGCGCAGCTTCAGTAGCTGCAGATTTTTCTGATCTTTCCATAGGCAGTGATACAGGTGGCTCAATAAGATGCCCTGCAAGTTTTTGTGGAGTTTATGGATTTAAGCCAAGTTATGGATTAGTATCTAGATATGGCCTTTCAGATATGGCGATGAGCTTAGAAGGTCCAGGCCCCTTTGCAAAAGATACATATGGAATAGCACTTTTACTTGATGTAATTTCTGGCAAAGACCCCAGAGACACAGTAACTGTTGAAAACAATAAGTCATACTTAAAAACAGTTGAAAACTTCAAAGACAACGATATTAAAAACATGAAAATTGCATATGCGAAAGAGTTCTTTGAAGGTGTTGATGAAAAAATAAAAAATATTGTACTAGACAAAATTGGAATGCTTGAATCACAAGGTGCAAAAATAGAAGAAGTTTCACTCCCAAATATAAAATACTCTATACCCATCTACTATTTAGTTGTCTTCAGCGAGTTCTCTTCAGCAATGTCTAAATTTGATGGATTTAAATATGGCCATTATGCTGGAGGGCAAGATATAGTCGAAGCCGTTTCCAATACAAGGGAGACCTCGATGGGAACTGAAGTCAAGAGAAGGGTTCTGCTTGGAACATTTATAACAATGGAAGAGTTTAAAGGAAGATGGTACACAAAAGCCCTTAAGGCAAGAAACGCAATAAAAGAGGATTTCAAAAGAATTTTTAATTCATATGATTTATTAATTGGCCCAACTATGCCCACGCTCCCTTGGAAAATTGGGGAAAGGATCTCGGATCCACTCGCTATGTATTCTTCAGACATACTTACTGTGAGTGCAAATCTTGCGGGTATATGTGCTTCAAGTCAACCTGTCGGCGAAGTAAAAGGTCTTCCTGTTGGATTACAACTTCACGCCGATAGCTTGTCTGAATCTAAATTACTTAAAGGCATGAGGGCAGTAGAAATAGCTTGCGAGGGGATGTAATTGCAGCTTCACGAAGACAAATACAAAGATTTGAATCTCAAAATAGGTCTTGAGATACATGTCCAATTAAAAACTGATCAAAAGATTTTTTGTGAGTGCTCATCAGACTATATCAATTCCTCTCCAAACAATAATATTTGCCCCATATGTACATCACAACCTGGGTCCAAACCAATGGGTGTAAACCAAAAGGCATTAGAAAATCTTCTAAAAATTGGTTTATTCTTAGGGTGTAAAGCATATGAAAAACCTTTCTATGTTCAAAGAAAACATTATTTTTATCCAGACTTACCTTCAAATTATCAGAGAACATCCCAACCTATACTAGGAAATGGAGTCTTCATGGGTGTCGGAATATGGGAGATACATATTGAAGAAGATCCAGGTAGATACGAACTAAGAGAAGGTAAAGTTGACTTTAATAGATCTGGTGTGCCGCTAGCTGAAATAGTAACTGCTCCAGATATAAAATCTCCTGAATATGCAAGAGAATTTTTAAGAGATCTTTTGTTATCTCTTGAATACCTTGGTGTAATAAGGGGAGAATCAGGATCCATTAGGGCAGATGTTAATATTTCGATAATGGGTGGAAACAGAATTGAAATAAAAAATGTCAACTCTGTGAAGGGTATCTACAAAGCTTTGAAATATGAGATTGTTAGGCAGAAGGCCGTTCTGCAGAGAGGCGGAACAATAACAATGGAGACAAGGCATTTTGATGAAGCAAGCATGATAACTAAAACCTTGAGGAAAAAAGAAACAGTTGCAGATTATAGGTATATTCCAGACCCTGATTTAGTTCCTATTTACATTAGCCCGGAGATGCTAAATGAGATTGAGTCAGTGTTGCCAGAATCTCCACATAATAAAAAGAAGAGATTCATGGAGGAATACTCCTTAGGAGAAGAAATAGTTGACTCTTTGATATCTGACCTTTATTTATCTGATTTATTTGAAGAGTCTGCAAAAAATTCTAATCCCCTAGAGGCGGGTAAGTGGTGTGCAACTGAACTTAAAAGAAGATTAAACGAGAAAAACTTATCAGTGTCAACATCAAAGATTAAACCAAAACACATATCGGATATGGTAGGATTCATCGAACGAGGCGAACTTTCTGTAAAAAACGCTAAATGGATTATTGAAGATGCTGTTGATACAGGTGAAGAAATCCCAGTGCTAATGGATAAAAAGAACTTTTATCAAATTAGTTCCGAGGATACGCTAATTAAGATAATAGAAAAGATTATAGAGGATAATCCAAAAGCAGTTTTAGACTTTAAATCAGGAAATCAAAATGCATTACACTTTTTATTTGGTAAAGTTGTCAATGAAACAGAAGGTAGGGCAGAACCTTCAAAAACAATAAAATTACTTAAAGATAAATTATGTGCGGTGGCTTAAATGCTTAAAAGAACATGTTATTCCAATAATTTAAAAGATGGTGAAGAAGTAGTACTAGCTGGATGGGTTCATGAGAGAAGAGATCTTGGTGGAATTAAATTTATCTTGTTGAGAGATAGGGAAGGAATTGCACAGATTACTGCTCCTAAAAAGAAAGTTTCAGAAGAGATTTTTAAACTAATGGATTCTTTAGGAAGAGAATGGGTAATTTTGGTCAAGGGAAATACAAAATCATCCCCTCAAGCCCCAGGTGGAATTGAAGTAATACCCAGTGAAATAGAAGTAATAAGCATGGCAGAACCAAGTCTTCCACTAGACCCTTCTGAGAAAGTTGATGCAGATATTGATACTAGACTTGACAACAGATTCATGGATGTCAGAAAACCAAGAGTAACTGCCATATTCAAGATTAGAAGTGAAATACTAAGGGCTGCAAGAGAGTATCTTTTGAATCAGGATTTTGTGGAAATTCAAACTCCAAAGATAAGCGCTTCAGGCACCGAAGGTGGAACTGAACTTTTTCCACTTTCATATTTTGAAAGAGAAGCTTTTCTTGCACAATCTCCTCAGTTGTACAAGCAAACTATGATGGCTACCGGAATGGACAGAGTATTTGAGATGGCTCACTATTTTAGGGCTGAAGAGTCCAATACAAGGAGGCACCTTTCTGAATCTGATGCAGTAGATATAGAGATGTCATTTATAGAAAATGAAGAAGATGTAATGTATATTCTTGAAAATCTTGTTTCCCACATCTTGAAATGTGTTAATGAAAATAAAAAGAAAGAACTCGCTTTATTGGGTGTCGAAGTAAATACACCTTCTACGCCTTTTAGGAGAGTCAATTATGATGAGGCCATATCCCTTCTCCAAGAAAGTGGGTTCAATGTCCACCATGGTGAAGACCTAGGTACCGAATCAGAAAAAGCTCTAGGAAACATTGTCAAGGAAAAATATGGTGATGACCTATACTTCTTGACAAAATATCCTTTATCTACTAAACCATTTTATACTAACTTTGATGGGGAAAAAGCAAGAGCATTCGATTTGGATTACAAAGGTGTTGAAATAAGCTCTGGTGGCCAGAGGATTCATGATGTAGAAGTTCTTAAAACAAGAATAAAAGAAAAAGGACTCCCCTTATCTTCTTTTGAAGCATACCTCAAGCCTTTTAGATTTGGGATGCCACCACATGGTGGATTTGGTCTTGGTATAGATAGACTAGTAATGCAGATGTTAAATCTTGAAAATATAAGAGAAGGCGTTTTGTTCCCCCACGACAGAAGAAGATTAGAACCATAAAAATATTTTATTTTTTATTGATTACTTTTTTAGATATATTATCCTAAAAATAATATTTGAATAAAGTTTATAAATTCTATAAAATAAGCATATTTTATGGGTGGAATTAAATATTATAGTACTAATAGGAATATCAGTGAGACTGAACTTATACCTTTTAAAGGGCTCGTGAGTTTTAAAGATGCACTAATGATGGGCCAGGCTCCTGATGCAGGATTGTTCATGCCTGAAAGAATACCTAATATCTCAAAAGGCGAACTTGAAGATTTAAGAGAAAAACGATATTTTGAAGTAGCCTATACTATTTTAGAAAAATTCCTTTACGCAGATATTGAATCTGATCATCTGTTTAAATTATGCAAGGAAGCATACAACTTCCGGGTACCAATTGAAAAAGTTCATGATAGAAATTATGTCTTGAGGCTAGATCAAGGTCCAACAGCTTCCTTTAAAGATTTTGCAGCCAGAATGATGGCACGACTTATGGGGGCACTAAAAGATGAAAGAAAAACATTGAATATACTTGTTGCTACTTCAGGAGACACTGGAAGTGCTGTCGGCGAAGCTTTCAAAGGTGTAAAAGGAATAAATGTCTTCATTTTGTATCCGGAGAGAGAAGTTTCTGGCAGACAGAAAAAACAACTTGATACAATAGGAGATAACGTAACAACACTTGCTGTTGATGGAAAATTTGACGATTGTCAGAACCTTGTAAAAATGGCATTTCAAGACAAAGACTTAGCCAATTTTAATCTTACTTCTGCCAATTCAATAAACATAGGAAGAATTCTCCCTCAAATGATCTATTACTTTTACGCTTACCTTGAAAAATCAGAAGAAGGGGAGAAAGTTCTAATTTCCGTTCCTTCAGGAAACTTTGGAAATTCGCTTGGATGTGAATTTGGTAGAAGAATGGGATTGCCCTTACATAAACTTGTAATGGCTGTAAATGAAAATGACGAGTTTCCAAGATATTTGAATAATGGAACTTATCAGAAACTTTCTCCATCAAAAGCTTGTATATCTAATGCAATGAACGTAGGACATCCTTCTAATTTAGCTAGATTCTTTGATTTATATGGTGGAACAGTGGACAAATCAGGCAAAGTTCATAAATATCCTGACTTGAAGAAAATGAAAACAAATCTGTTTTCAGTAAGCGTATCTGATCAGAAAACAAGAGATACAATAAAAAGTGTCTACGAAAAATACAATGTAGTCTTAGAGCCCCACGGAGCTGTAGGCTGGGCTGGACTTGAATCATATTTCCAAGATAACGGGGACTATCCCTTGTGTATTTCTTTAGAAACAGCACACCCTTCAAAGTTCCCTGAAGAAATAAAATCACTATTGGGATTTGATCCAGAGTTACCTGACTCGATGAAAGATGTAGATAGGAGACAAGGTTGCCCAATAAGAATAGAAAATGATTATTTAAAATTAAAAAAATTCTTGGAATCTAGAATAGAAAACAAGTAATATCCGGCTATTTTTATTCTTATTGTATATTAATCAAAAATTTTATTTTTTATTACCGCAATATTTAAATGTATGTAAATATAATGAATATATATTATGGAGGAATAATATGGAAAGCAAAGGGGAGAGGATTGTTAACCTTGACCCAACAACTAGGCATGAAGGGCATGCAAAACTTGTTCTTCACGTGGATGAAGAAGGAATAGTTGAAAGAGCATATTATATCTCAACGACAATGGTAAGAAGTTTTGAATCATTGACTTTGGGTAGGACTTACGAGTTCACACCAAGAGCTTCAATGAGAATATGCGGGTTATGCCCTGTATCTCATGCAGAAGCATCATGTCAAGCAATTGAAGGGGCATTCGGACTTGAAATACCTCAAGATGCATTAATATTAAGAGAAATTTTAGGTCTTGCAAGTAAGATGCAAGACCACGCGCTTCACCAATTTCTAATTCTTAATGACATAATAGACGATGAAAAAATTAAAAATGAATCTATTGAAAGAATTCAAGAACTTAGAAGAATCGGACAAAAAATGAAGGATATTGTAGGGGGAGAAGCAATCCATCCTTCTAATTACTGCGTAGGTGGTTTTCATACCAATATAAGCCAGAGAGCAGCCGCAAGTTTGTACAGACTTGTAAGAAAGTATGAGAAAAATGCTCATCTACAAAAAGATTTGTTTATTGAATCAATAGAAAAGAAACTTGAAAATTTACCAAATAACATTGGGATATCCAATTCCAGTATTTTGGCTACACATATGACATATGGGGACCGAAAAGAAATTAATATTGAAGCAATAAGGGAAGTAATCCCTTCTAGATTCTATGGAAAAGAAGAGGAAGGCAGAACAACAAATACAATGATACCACTTTATTATGGGGAAACAGTTGAAACAGGCCCAAGAGCAAGATTTATCAAATTCAAAAGATTCTCTGGCGATTCAGCATTGTATATAAATGTTGCAAGGGCAAGAGAAATGTTAGTTATGGTATATAGGGCTGAAGAACTTTTGGACCAGTTAGACGTTAACGGTAAAACAAAACCAGACCACATAAGTGTTAAAGAAGGCGAGGGAATAGGAGTATACGAAGCCCCAAGGGGAACATTAATACATTCGGCAAAAACTGACCACAATGGAATAATGAGAGACTATAAAATAATATCTCCTACAACTTGGAATATTCCAACCATAGGTAAAGCTATAGAAGGCTCACCCCAGGAATATGCTGAAGTAATTATGAGATCATATGATCCATGTCTTGATTGTGCAACGCACTGCATTATTGTTAAGGATATGGATGGTAAGATCATCGAAAGGAGGTATTTGTAATGGAATACTTGATTAAGGAGACTCTTATCTTAGGTTGTGGAAATCCTCTTTTCGGTGATGATGGATTTGGTCCAGAATTTGTAAGAAAGCTAAAAGATGAGAAAATTGAAGATAAGTTTAACAATCTCGCAGTAATAGATTGTGGTTCCGGTATATCTCCATTCCTGAATCTAATCAACTCTTCAAGACATAAAATAAAAAATCTCTTTATAATCGACTGTGGAGATTTCAAAGGAAAACTTGGAGAAGTATTGGTCTTAGATGGGAAAGAAATAGCTTCTGAAGACTTCATAAAATCATCACACAGTATGAATGTTCCCTACGAAATAAATAGATTTTCATCCAATATTAAACTAGTATTAGTCCAAGGAAATGTAGATCCAAATGTCATGGGGCTCGAAATGAATGAAGAAGTTCGCAACGCAATGGCCAAAGTTCAAAATATCATTACTGGCTTTATGGAGGAATCACAGTGAAACCAAAAGTCGGCGTATTTCAGTTAGCATCATGTTCAGGATGCCTTTTATCTCATCTTGATACTGGTAAGATTACACAGTTTCTAGAAGAATATGATGTAAAATATTATCCACTAGTCATGGACGCTCGAAAAATACCAGATGAGCTAGATCTAGCTGTGTTTGAAGGAGCTGTGGGGACTATTGAAAAAGGGCACATGAAACTTGTAACAGAAATTAGGCAAAGATCAAAAAAAGTAGCAGCTTTAGGCGCCTGCGCGGTAACAACAGGGATACTAATGCACTCAGCCGGAAATCAAATGCCCATGCCAGAAACAGACGCATTTTTACCAATTAGCGAGTTAGTAAAAGTGGATTACGCTATACCTGGATGCCCCCCTAGTGCCGAAATCATAGAAAAATTCTTTGATGCGTTCTTACGAAACGACGAAAAATATCTCCAAGCTTTCACAAATATTGAAGAAAATTCAGAGATTAATATTAGGTACATAACTCAAAGAGCACTTTGTATCTCATGTGGACTTTGTACAGCAGTATGCCCTACGTTGGCATTATCTGATATTGAGGGAAAACCTGTATTGCGGGATGAGATATGTGTAAAATGTGGGGAATGCAGGTTCCAATGTCCAAGAAGCTACATGCCCTTAGACTACATAAATGAAACTGTCTTTAAAGACGAAAGTACTTCCATCGATGAATATCTTGGGAGGTATATGTCAATCTATACTGCAAGGGCTACAAATCAAGAAATATTAAAAACTGCACAAAGTGGGGGAACTACAACAGCGCTCATGAATTATTGTCTTGACTCTAGGATTATTGATGGTATTTTAACTGGTGGTAAAGACAAAGAAAAGTACTGGCTTGCAAGATCTGCTCTTGTAACAAATTATGATGAGCTCATTGAAACAACTGGAACAACATACAATCTATGCCCAACATTAAACATACTAAAAGATGCAGCAACTTCAAATTATCTCAAGAATATAGCTATAGTCGGCCTCCCATGTGTTCATCAAGCAGTAAGAAAACTTGAAATTTATCCTTTATCTCTTAGAAGCGTAGTTGAGAAAATTTCACTTAGAGTGGGATTATTCTGCACCCATAATTTTAGATACAATGCTATGATAAAGATGATGGAAGAGTTAGGCGAAATAAGGGCCGAAGATACATACAAAGTGGATATAGGTGCTGGCAATTATGTAATATATTCTGTTTCAGGAGATATTCAAAAGATACCTATAGACATAGTCAGGGAATACGAACAAGAAAGCTGTTCAATCTGCCCAGATTTCACTGCAGAACTCTCAGATATATCAATTGGTTCAATTGGTGCTCCAGAAGGGTGGAATACTGTGATTGTGCGAACTAAAACGGGCCAGAAAGCTTTTGAAGCTGCAGTCAAAGAAGGTTACCTTGAAATCGGAAAAGAAGGTAAGATCCCAGTTGATATAGAGCTTGTAAAAAAACTTTCAAAGATCAAAAAGAACAGAAGTAAAAAGAAAATAGAGAAAAGAAAGATGTACAATCTAAAAGTTCCATTTTAGAGAGGATTGAAAAGAATAGACCCCAAAATGCTGACCTCTTTTAAATCTTATTGAAATATTAGTTTTTTATTTTTATTATTGTTTAACAATATTTAATTTCTAATTTTTACATTGTCCACTATTTTTAGCGAAAACTTTATATATTAGTATAGCAATAATAACTAATAATACTGATATTAAGGATTATCATTAGCTGAAAAATAGAGGGCATTATGGTATGAATATGGCTAAAATAAAATTTTTAAATATTCAAAAATCAAAAGTTATTCCTATATTTTTTATAATCTTGATACTCTTATCTGTTATTTCTGCTAATGAAATGTCAGTGAAATTCACAAATAAGCCGAAAGGCGATATGATAATGTCTATGCGATTAATTGACCATTCTCAAGATTCCGTTGGAAAACTCCTTGTCACAACTGGATTCAAAAGGGGGGAACCCTATGAAAATGGGTATATCTATCTTTTCAATTATAACGGTGATGTAATCTGGAATAAGGAGATAGGGAATGTCGATAGTACAATGGCTTCAATAACAGACTCACATCCTACCGATGCAAGATTTTATCCAAAAGATGCATACGGCATAGATTTTAACGGAAATGGACAAAAGGATATTTTATTATTGACAGAATCTCATTTTTACATACTTACTGAACAAGGAATATCTAAAAAATATTTTAAATCTGTACCTGTAAGTGAAATAAAATCAGGAGATATATTTGGCGATGGTAAAGAAGTTGCCCTTTTGGCTGGAGTTAATGCGAGCATGATTAGTTATGACGGATACGATTATAGTTTTTCAACAATTGCAAAACCTTCAAAGCCTTTAAGTAGTATTACTTCCGCAAATCTTAATTCTAGTACAGTTGAAAGAGAGATTATTACTGGAGGTGCAAACGTTTCTGTTTATGGTTATAACTCTGGCGCATGGAATATGATTCATTCTTATGGCACAGGAATGGATATCAAGAAAGTTATAGCTGTTAATCTTGATAATGGCAGTGAATATCAGGTAGGCGATGAAAAAATCGAGATCATCGCATTGTCTGAAAAATATGTTTATTGTTTTCATCTAAAAGAATCCGGAACTCTTAGTCTTTTGTGGCTTTATCCA
>LNGC01000053.1 GCA_001587715.1 Candidatus Methanofastidiosum methylothiophilum
TTTTGAGAGGGCACTTGCTCAATTTTGAACATTTCGCTTTTTCTAGGGCAATGCTGAATTTATAAGAGGTAAATAAATGAATTTTGAAAACTTAGGCTTAAGTAATCAGCTACTCATAGCCATAAAAAAATTAGGATTTAATAATCCTACAGAGATACAGAAAATGTCTATACCGGATATAATGGCTGGTAAAGACATAATCGGAGAATCATCAACAGGCTCAGGTAAGACACTGGCCTTTGGATGCGGTATAGTTGAGCAGGTAAACCCAAAAGAAGGTCTACAGGCATTGGTCCTAACCCCAACTAGAGAACTTGCAGAACAGGTAAAGGATTCCTTGAAGGAAATTTCAAGTCAGAAAAATTTGAGAATTATTTCAATTTACGGCGGAGTTCCAATTAATCAACAGATTAGAGATATCCCAAAAGCTGAGGTAGTTGTAGCTACTCCAGGCAGATTAATGGATCACCTCCAGAGAGGAACAATAAATATTTCTAAAATCAACATCCTTGTTTTGGACGAAGCAGACAGGATGCTTGACATGGGATTTTTGGAAGATGTCGAGAGAATTATATCAGAATGTCCAACAGACAGGCAAACCTTATTTTTCTCTGCAACTATTTCAAGAGAAATAAAAAGATTGGCCAATAAGTACATGATTAAACCAACAAGCGTAACGGCAGAAAAAATGGTAGATCCCGAAAAACTTAAACAGGTCTATTATGATATACCAAGAAACATGAAATTATCACTTCTTGTACATCTACTACAAACTGAAAATTCAGAGCTTGCAATGATCTTCTGCAACACCAGAAATACAACAGATTATGTTGTAAAAAATCTCAGGGCAAATAACATCAAAGCCATAGCAATCCACGGCGGATTGACACAAAACAAGCGTACAAAAAGTATTAAACAATTCAATGACTCTAAAGCAGGCGTATTGGTATGTACAGATGTTGCAGCAAGAGGTCTTGATATTAACAACGTCTCCCACATCTATAACTATGATATATCAAATGATTCCAACGACTATGTCCACAGGATAGGAAGGACCGCTAGAGCTGGAGAATCCGGGAAAGTAATAAATCTATTGACAGACAGAGATTATGCAAATTTTACAAAAATACTTGATACCTACCCATCATTTACAATTGAAAGCATAGAAAGACCATATTTAAAGAAGATTATGGCAATTACAGTAGACAACGAAAGATATTCTCAAGAACCAAGAAGACATTCCCAAGGTAATAGAAGACAATCAAATAGAAGGAATAACTCAAGGAGTTATCACAAGGGTAACTAACAAAAATATTTTTTTCTTTTATTCTTTTTAAACGTTAACTTAATTAATATTGAAGCTTAAGTATTATCATGAAAGGTGTAAAAAAGCACTTTGAAGAAGAAGCTTCTGAATTTGATAATGTTATTCTGAAACTAGTTCCACATTATATCCAAATGATTGATGCGTTAGTTTTGGCTATTCCGTTCAATAACAATGATTCAATCAATATCATCGATCTAGGGTGTGGAACTGGCTATGTTTCAATGAATATAAAGGAGAGATTTCCCAATTCTAAACTCACATGCCTTGACTTTGCCGAGAATATGATAGCCCAAGCCAAAATCAGAATGAATAAATACAGAAATGTCAACTTTATTCTAAAAGACATCAGAAAATTTGAATTTGATAAGAACTACGATGCTGTTGTATCTTCTTTGGCACTTCACCACCTCGAAACAAAAAATGACAAAATAAAATTTTATAAGAAGATATTCAATGCATTAGAACCGGGAGGGGTGTTCTATAATGCCGATATTATTTTGGGCTCAAATAGCACTCTTCATGAATTATATATTTCTAAATGGAAAGAGTTTATGGCAAAAAACTTACCTGGAGAAGAAATTGAAGATACGTGGATGGCCAAACATCACAAAGAAGACCGGCCTGAAGTGCTTCTGGATCAAATTTCTTGGCTAAAAGATATTGGATTTAAAGAGATTGATATAGTGTGGAAGTATTATAATTTTGCAGTCTACGGGGGGACAAAACCTAAATAAAAAGAGCCTTGGGAATTGAAATAAGAAGCCCTTCCACATCTTTTTTAAAAAGAATTTTTCCATTTTTATCGAATATCAGTTTTATCCTGTGGAAAGGAATTGTAGTTGTTTCAAAATGTATACCACTACTATCAAAATTTGATATATCACTACACCTAATATATCTTAAAGTTGGTTTTTTTTCTACCCAATGGAGATAGCCTATCGCATAATTGCTCCGTTCTTCTCCGCCATAGAATATTTTTGATAGTATGTTCTTTGATTGATTCACATACTTATATTATTTTGAATATATTAAAGTTTTATTGGAGAATGCTAAAAATTTATAAACTAATCATTTAAATTATAACCATGGACGAAAAGAAATTAGAACAATTCTTTGAAGTACCAATGATTATTTTTGGTCTTCTTGTAATACCTGTTTTGTATATTCAAACAACAACCACCAATCCATCATTAAGAATTTTAGCATTTATAGTTGATATTTTAATATGGTTGGCATTTGTAATAGAATTCGTTGCTGGGGTATCTGTTGCAAGTGATAAGAAAAAGTACACTAAACAAAATTGGCTCAACTTGTTCATTATCTTAGTGTCACCACCTTTACCTCTCAGGGCATTTCAAGGATTTGAGGGGCTAAGAATTATACGAGTACTCAGGGTATTGAGGGTATTTGTAGTCTTGGGCAGAGGGACAAAGGGATTCAAGAAATTTTATGCTAAAAATTCTGTCAATTATATAGTTTACCTAACAGTGATTCTTATTTTCATCTGTGGGTTTATCTTTTCAATATTTGAAAAGGGCAAGACATTATTCGATGGAATCTGGTGGGCAATTGAAACTGTTTCAACGGTTGGCTATGGGGATATTGCACCCCTTACAACAGGTGGTCGGGCAATTGGTATTATTTTGATATTTTTAGGGATAGGTTTCATGTCTATGCTTACAGCGGCCATATCTGCATATTTTGTCGAAAAGGATACAAACCAGGACACGAAGCAAATATTAGATAAACTTGAATCTCTGAGTAGAGAGTTAGAGGAACTAAAAAAGAATAAGTAAAAGTGGACTGGGTGGGATTTGAACCCACGGCCTCTCCCATGCCAAGGGAGTGCGCTTCCACTGCGCTACCAGCCCTAAAGTTAATCATTATAGTTTAATTTATAAAATTAATGGAGTGTTACTATTTCACAATAATAGGGAGAAATAAATATTAGTTCTTATTAAGTTCTCGCCCCATCTTTATGAGCTTCAATACCCTGTAAACATTTTCTTCAGAAGGAGAAACGATAAAGTCATCTGAGGCCACAACACGGTCAAGCCCTAAGATTTCTATAGCTTTTCTTATCTCAGAAGCATTTGGGGATTCATCGTTAGAAACTTTTGACCAGTAGGTTTCAAGGTCAAAAATATTTAGAATTTTTGCTTCAAGGTCTTTGTATCTTATCTCTAACTCAGAAATTCTATCTTCTTTAGATTTGAGTTCCTTTTTGATTTCAGAGCTCTCAAGCTCTATTTCATTTTTTTCAACGTTGAGTTTATCAATATCTTCTTCAAGTTTATTGATTAATTCCTTTTCGCTTTCAAAACCTTCTAAAGTCTGTTCAAAATTTCTTGTTTTTTTCTTTAAATCTTCATTTTCAATCTTTAAAGAATACATATCCTTCTCGAGAGAGCGTACAAATTTTTCTTTTTCTATAGCCATATCAATTGATTTAAGAGATTTTAAACCAATTCTGACGAGACTATTTTTAATCTCCTTTGATACTAAAAAAAGGTCGGCGTGCTCAAGGTCACGGCCTTTTGGAAATTTCACTCTCTCAATTATGATTTCTTTTCCTTTAAGTTCTTCAAATAGTCTATCGGCGAGTTCCCTACCTGATCTATCTGCATCAGTTGCAATTAAAACAATATCAGAACCAACTATCGATCTTTTAGCAATCTCAACGTTAGTAGTAGGAATTATAGAAGAAATTGTAACTCCAAATTCAGAACCTAAAGCTAAGTCTTGTATAGCCTTTGATAAGGTCTCAACATCAGAAACTCCTTCGACTATAATCCTTGTGTCAATCATTTCCTCTTACACCAATTGTAGCTTCTCATCTTTGCAGATTTACCAAAGCCACATGATGCACAGATACCATGAGAAGCATGATATGAATGATTTCCACACCTTCTGCATCTCACATGTGTTTTATTGTTCCTCTTACCGTAGGAAGGTGTTCCTTTACTCATATTAATCCTCCAAACTTGGTGAAATCAAAACAACGTTGTCTCCTCTTACAACTACATGTCCCAACTTTCTTACTGATTCTCCGTTCTGAAGTTCCTCAGCGGCCTCCATTACAAGATTCATATGAATATCATAACCTTTAAGAGTTCCCCTGAACTCTCTACCGCCTTTAAGCTCTACTAGGACATTTGAATCCAAAGCTCTGTGTATGATGTCGAGTGGTCTTTGAGCCAATATATCACCTATTATGGAATCAGAATAAAATAGTATTTAAAGTTAACGGCGGAATATCCCCAAATTAACATCCCTATAAACTTAAATACATAATAAAGGCATATAAATCTTATATGAAGAAAAAACCGGTTCATGACCTAAAAAAAGGAGAAATAAAAGACATTTTAAACTCTATCCGAAATCTTTTTGGGGAAACTATTTTGCAGAATATAGACAGTAAATCTTCGTTTAAGATATCAAATTTAGATGAAAACATCGACATAATATATGTCAACGATGCGCCTTCATTTTTGAAATTGAAGGACAACTTCATACCATCTTTAAAGCTGTTAGTCTCTCTAAAAAAGGATGAGATACCACGAAGAATTGTAATTGATATGGGTGCTGTTCCATTCATATCAAAAGGTGCTGACGTCATGAGACCGGGAATAAAAGAAGTGGATAGCCAAATAGAAAAGGACGGGCCTGTAATAATTATAGATGAAAAACATGGGAAGCCCATTGCCGTAGGTATAGCATTGTACTCTTCCGAAGAGATATCTTCAATGAAAGAAGGGAAGGTAATAAAAACTCTCCACTACATCGGGGATAAAATCTGGCAGGGCCTTTGATTACTTCACTGTAACAGACTTTGCGAGATTTCTTGGCTTGTCTATCGGGAGACCTTTTTTTCTTGCAATATAGTACGTAAGCAGTTGTCCTATTATAACGGATAGAATTGCAAACTTACCATCATTTATTGTAACATCTATCTTAAAGTCAGAATCCATCATATTGGCAATTGTGATTACTCTTGCTCCTCGTGCCTCAACTTCCTTGGCATTTGAGTACATGTCAAAGTCTTTTCCCGGGATCAATGCAATAACAGGAGTTCCTGGCTCTATCAAGGCAATTGTACCGTGTTTTAATTCGCCTCCCATCATGCCTTCCGCGTGTATGTAAGAAATCTCCTTTAGTTTCAATGCCATCTCTCTCGAAGGCGGGTAGGAAAGGCCCCTTCCTATTATATATATGTCTTTTTTCTCATATAGTTCATTTGCCATTTTTTTAATTGAGTCTTCATTTTCCCTGATGACATAGTCAATTTTCTTTGGTATTGTCTGCATATTAACTGAAAATCCTAGTAAGAATGACAAGTATAAAAGTGCAACAACCTGATTTGTAAAGGTCTTTGTAGCGGCCACGCATATCTCAGGTCCCGCATGTATTTCAAGAGAGATATCAGACATTCTCTGTAGAGTTGAGTGTGGAACATTTACAAGGGATACTATTTTAGCTCCTCGTTCTCTTGCCCACTTTGTTGCTGCCACGACATCCATAGTTTCTCCACTTTGAGATATAGCTATAAAGAGCGTATCTTTGTCTACTAGCATAAAATTGTGGAACTCACTTGCAATCAGTGTGTGAGCATTCACTCCGACTCTATTCAAGAAGTATATCCCTAAAAGTGAAGCATAATATGAACTTCCGGCAGCAGTAAAAACTACTCTTTTTGAGTTCTTGACAAGATTTGCAATTTTAGTAATCTTATCATGCTGCTCACCATCAAGAGAGTTGATTAGTCTTTGGGTGGAGATAGGTTGCTCATGGATCTCTTTTATCATATAATGTGGGTAGTCTTGGACTGACTCTTCTTGTGAAATTGCCCAAGTGAACTCGTAAATTCCTTTTTTAAGCTCCTTTCCTTTGCTATCGTAAAAAGTATACTTATTTGGATCAATTATGGCAAACTCCCCGTCCTCAAAGAATATGGCCTTGTTTGTGGTATCAGAGAATGCGTAGATATCGGATGCGAGATAAAATCTATCTTTAGCAAGACCAAGCACAAGTGGAGAATCTTTTTTTATAGCATAAATTCTGTTTTTATCTTTTTCAATTAGGAGTATAGCATAAGTACCTTCAATTCTTTTTATGAAATTCTTTATTGCTTCAACCATACTTTTTGATTTAAGCTCTTCTTCAAAAAAATGTGAAATAACTTCCGAATCTGTTTCTGTTATAAAAACATGACCCTTTCCAGATAGCTCCTTTTTTAGCTCCTGATAATTTTCAATAATACCATTATGAACAGTAAATATATTTTTTTTACAGTCCCAATGAGGGTGGGAATTTATTTTTGTAACTCCACCATGTGTTGCCCATCGTGTGTGTGAAATTGCGCATGACGTTTTTGAATCCTTTATGGTATCCAAGAATTTCGATATCTCGCCTACATCCTTTTCCATATTTCCCTGGACATCGGCGTATCCCACTGAGTCATAACCCCTATATTCAAGCCTCTTTAAGGACTTTAAGAGATCATTTTTTATTGATATTTCGCTATCGGTGATAATTCCAACGATTCCACACATGAAACCACATTAATCAAGCCATTGATATCTATTTTAAAGTTTCGGGTGAAACACTTATTTCGTAATAATATTATAAATAAATGCTGCCCAATAAATCAAAAAAGAAGTCGTTAAAGGCTTCTTTTAATTTCTAGCGCTAGCTTATGCCGTAAAACCTTTTAAATATACTCATTACTATATTTTCAATGAATGAGCACCTAAAATCCATGATTAATGATACTACATTCAATGAAAAGATAGAAGAGGTAAAGGAGACTCATATATCTTATATCTTTCTTACTAAAAATTATGCATATAAGATTAAAAAAGATGCAAAGTTTTCGTTCCTAGATTATTCAACTCTTGAAAAAAGAGAGTTTTACTGTAAAGAAGAGCTTAGAATAAACAAGATATTAAGTCCAGATATGTATCTTAAAGTTTCAGCTCTGTCAATGAAGGGCAACAATCTCGCCTTATCTAATGAAGGAATGCCACTTGAATATACAGTTGTCATGAAGAGGATTCCTGAAAAATATATAATGAAAAATCTGATTGATAATAATGAAATAAAGGACGATACTATTGAAGAAATAGCCTTGAAAATTTTATGCTTTCATAAAAAGGTACGAGTTGACTTAGAAGGGAAATTTGGTTCTATTGATACCTTCAAAAAGAATGTCATGGACAATTTTAAAGACTTAGAGCTCTTTGTAGGGGATTTATTTTCTAATAATGAATTCAATAAGCTTATCGGGAAAAATCTTGATTTTATGAACAATAATAAGAATCTTTTTCAGAAAAGGGTTAAAGAAGGAAAGATATGTGAAACTCATGGGGATCTTCATTCTGGAAATATTTTTATTGCGACCGATAAAATATATATTTTCGATGCTATAGAATTTAATCCAGTAATTAATACAACCGACGTTACAGCGGAAATAGCTTTTTTGTGTATGGATTTAGAGTTTCTTGGAAGGGATGACCTTTCAAAGATTTTTTCAAATAAATACATTTCAGAAAGCGGTGATAAAGATATGGTCGCACTTCTTTCTTTTTACAAATGTTACAGGGCATGTGTAAGGGCAAAAGTTAATGGTTACAGGGCATCGGTAGATAGTACTGCCAAAGAGCTTACAAAAAAATACTTTTATTTGGCATTAAAATATGCGGAGGAGTTGTAGTGGAAATAAAAGAAGTTGCTACCAAGATAGCTTCAAATCTTGAAAAACAGGAAATGCTAGATTTTTTATTTAGTCTTATCGAAACTGAAACTGTTAATCCTCCCGGGGATGAGTACCTTTTACATGATACGATAATGAAATGCATGAAAGAGATAGATGCCGAAGTTCAGATAATTTCGAAGGACGAAAAAAGGCCTAATTATATAGGAAGAATAGGAAAAGGAGAACCATCTGTTGCTATAATATCCCATATGGACGTCGTGCCACCTGGAGAAGGATGGACACATCACCCATTCCAGCCATATGTGAAGGATGGTAAAGTATATGGCAGGGGCGCTCTTGACAACAAGGGCAGCCTTGCAGCATCATGGGCCGGGATAAAAGCATTGCTCAAAAGTGACTTAAAATTCAAAGGAACGATCTATTTCTGTGCAGTTTCTGATGAGGAGATGGGATCAGATTATGGCGTTGAATATATTGTAGAAAAAGGATTTAAACCTGATTACGCAATTGTTCCCGACAGCGGCTCAATAGACAAAGCAATCATTGGGGAAAAAGGTGCCGCCTGGTTTGATCTTGAAAGTTACGGAAAACAATCCCATGGCTCAACACCTGAATTAGGATTAAATGCTATAATAAAAGTATCGAAACTAATCTCTGATTTTGAAAAATTTGATTTTAATCTGAAATACGACTCTAGGTTCACCCCACCAACAATTAATGTTGGCATGATATCAGGAGGAAATGCGCCGAATATTGTCGCTTCAAGGTGTAAGGTAACATTGGATATAAGATATCCTGTTGGAATAACTGAAAAGATGGTTCTAAAAAGGATTTCTGATGAAATAGAAGTTTTAAAGAAAAAGGACAAAGACGTAGACATAAGATTGGGCGAAGTAACAACAAGGCACTACCCCCATATAATAGAGAATAATAGTAAACTAATAGACGCATTCAAAGATACTGCTATAGAAATTGGCATGCCAATTGAATTTGAAACATCATCTGGAATAACAGTCGCAAAAATATTGAATTTAAATGGAATACCTGCAATAGCACATTCACCAGATTCTGACAAGACCTGGCATATTTCAGATGAGTATGTAAAAATAGAAAATTTAGAGAAGTGTGCAGTTTTGTGGGCATCAGTTATCTATGAACTTGTCAAATAACTATCTTCTAGCGTAATATTTATCTAAGTAGAATCCGTAACCTTGTTCTATTTCTTTTTGAACTTCGTTTTTGAATTCTTCAACTTTTAATATCCCTTTCTCTTCAAGCTTTTTTAAAAGAAGATCTAAAAAAACTTCTTGGTAAGCTATCTCAAAGATCATCCTACCTCTTATCTCGTCAGGATGGGCAGGTTCAATAGCATAATCATCATTCATTTCATCCATCAAATCACCAATTGACCCTATCAATAAACTTTTAAAAGGCTTCTTATATCTCATAATATACCATACTTATTGTTTTTGGATGTGAAACGGTGGATTATAAGAAAGAGGGTAAGGAGATAATAGAAGGTATAGTAATTGCTGTTATGCTTTACCTAGTCATTAGCTTGACATTGTCATACGCTTTAAAGGTTGAAAATCCAGTGGCTGTTGTTATTTCTGGTAGTATGGAACCTGTATACTACAGGGGAGACATTATTGTAATCAAAGGAACTGAGCCAACTAACATACAGGTCGGGGACATAGTTGTTTACAAAAGGCCTTATCAAGATATTCCTATAGTACATAGAGCGATAAACATAATAGAAGAGGGTGGAGTTCTGTATTTTGTAACTAAGGGTGACAATAATCCCTTCGAAGACTCTTACTTTGAAAATGGTAAAAAACTTCCAGGTGTACCAGATTATGCTATTTTAGGGAAAAGTATCATGAAGATACCTAAACTTGGGTATGTGACAATCTTCTTTAAGCGCCTTATTGGAGTTAGGATATGAGAAGACTCCCCTCACTTGCAGTTGATATAATTATTTTTTTTGATAATAAATTAATTCTTATAAAAAGAGGCAGAGAGCCTTTCAAAAACAGTTTTGCTATCCCAGGGGGTTTTGTTGAATATGGTGAGACTGTAGAAAATGCTGCAATAAGAGAATCAAAGGAAGAAACAGGCCTTGATATTACAAAACTTACTCTTTTAGGGGTATACTCAAAACCCGATAGAGATCCAAGAGGCCACACAGTAAGCATAGTTTTTCATGGAATCGGAAGTGGAACTTCAAAAGCAGGTGACGACGCAAAAGAATTGGGCTTATTTGATTTGAATCAAATACCAAAAAATCTTGCCTTTGACCACAATAAGATAATTCGGGATTTTTTAATAGTCTATAAAGGGGGCCAAATATAATAGATAATAAGAATATTTCTGAAGTTTTGGGAATATTAAGAGAAGAGATAAAGAAGTTCAATGTACCAATTGTTTCAGAAGTAGCAGCAGACCGAGACCCCTATAAAGTTCTAATATCATGTATCTTGAGTCTTAGAACTAAGGATGAAGTGACAAAGAAGGCATCACTTAAGCTTTTTGAACATGCCGACACCGCTAAAAAAATGATCAATTTAGAAGAGTTGGAGATACAGAAATTGATTTATCCAGTTGGATTCTATAAAACAAAG
>LNGC01000054.1 GCA_001587715.1 Candidatus Methanofastidiosum methylothiophilum
TCAAGTTTTTCAAGTTCAGTTATCCTTGGTAGTGTTATTCCTTTCAAGTCAGCAAGTGAGTCATATCCATGCTCTTTCATAAAGGTTAGTATATTTTCATTCCACCCCTTTACAATATCAAATCCGTACCACATTGCAGCTGTAGCAAGTTGTACTGTACCTGCCCCCATCATCATGTACTCAATAACATTTTCCCAAGACTCAATTCCGCCTATACCAGAAATGTTTATGCCTTCCCTTGCTATCTCTCCAACCATCCTAAGCCCAATTGGTCTAACTGCAGGACCTGAGTAACCTCCGAATCCTCCTTTGCCCCATACATCGGGTAAAGGATTTCCAGTTGTTATGTCAACACCTGATAGTACTAAGACGGTATTAATTGCTGCCACTCCTTTGGCGCCGCCCTTTATTGCTTCCTTTGCTATTGATGCGATATCAGTAACGTTTGGAGTAAGTTTTGTCATGATGGGAACGCTAACAGCCTCTGCTGCTGCCTTAGATACTTCACCAGTCAATGGACAATCTTGACCTATGAATGCCCCCATTGCACTGTCTGACATGTGTGGGCATGAAACATTTAACTCAATTATATCTGCACCTTGTGCCTCAACGTCTCTTGCCAGTTTTGCCCATTCGTCAAGATCTGTACCTGCCATTATACTTGCAACAATAGGGGTACCATGAGTTTTCTTTAACTCCCTTAGTATCTTGAACTCCTTTATCCACCAGTCAAAAACGTAAGTGGAAATATGCTCTATATTTTGCATTCCAAATAATCTGTTTCTGCCTTTGACTCCCTGAAATCTCGGTTTTGGATCATGAAATTGCCTGTAAGATATAGTCTTAGTAACTCCACCGCCAAATCCAGCCTCTACAGCTCTTTTTATATGATCTGCGTCCAAAGTGGGCGGGGCTGAAGAGAGGAGAATCGGACTCTTAAATTCAACACCTAAAAATTCAACACTTAAATCTACCATTAGATCACCTTCCAAACTTTAATCCATATACTTGTGGGATAATAGAATACTTAGAACCTGCCGCTTTTTTCAAGAATGAAGGATCATTTGTAATAAATGGATATGCCCTCCACTTTGAATCAGCCCTAGCAACTACAGCTTTTGAGAATATATCATTCTTAAGGCCATATGCTATTAAGGCTGTTATTACACCACCATCTTGGCTATGAGGTGATGGATTTTTGGCCCTAGCTGCAACTATCTCAGGCTCTTCTCTTTCTTTTAAGAGAATTTCCTTAAAGGAATGTGTTCTTGGGCATGACATATAGCAACAGCCACAGTCCAGTAGACAACTTCTAATACTGTAAGGTCTCCCATCCTCAAGTATTTCTATATTGTAACACGGACATGCCAATGCACATGTTCCACATGCAACACAAAGCCCTGGTTGCAGAATTTCTTTTTCTAAATCCATAAACTCTTTTTTATGACTCTTTTCAATAAATCCTTCTAAATTATTATCTTTTTCCAAATCTACAAAAGGAAGTTTGAATCCCTTGTCTTGAGCTAGCTTAATTGATTTCTTAGCCTGTTTATTGTTTAGGTCGATGACCTTGTTTAGTGCGTCCATTTGAACATTTGTTGAAACTTCGATAAGGTCATGGTCGATAAGTTTTTTAAACAAGTCCTTTGCTTCTTTTGTTCTCAAGATTACGGTTGACCAGCCTGACTGTGTTCCTACACTCCCTATAGAAATATCTGAAAAATCGCCAGTAAAGTCGGTACACTGCCTACAGTTCCCCCTTGCATATTTTGATATATCTTTTATATTTCTTGATCTTACTTCTTTGTCAGTATACGCATAGAAAACTCCGCTTGAGATATTCATTTTGTTGACTTCTTCTAGAGGTAATCCCATATCCTTTTCAACATAAGTCGGTATTGACTTTGGTGAAAAGTTCTCCTTGCAGAATACGGCTATGGTGAAAACTCTTTTAGGCCAATGTGGATAGTCTGCATCTCGATCTTTATAGAATTCTTTGAACTCGCCTGTCAATGCCATTATTTTTTTTACCCCATTTATCTCGCATGGATTTCCGACTATCACGACTTGAGCTCTGGGATCATTTGTTGTCTGAGAGAAATTAGCCTCCTTTATAATAGCTCCACTCGTTTATATCCCCCCCATTCTTAAATATTCAAAAAACAAAATAACTAAAAACATGATGTCTATATGATTTTATTATTTATATAGTTTTCGTTATATATTCGTTTAAATAAATAAATAGTAAAATATATTCGGATAACTCTATTATTAGCGAATAATATCCGCTTTTCTTTTAAGTGCCCGTTTTTTTCTTAGATAATACATAAAAGGATTATTTATTCTTCTGGCTGTGACAGTTTTATTTTTAACAAATGCTAAAAGCTGTTTTTTGACTTCGTCTTCAGGCTCACCAGTTTTTTGAATGATCTCATTTACAGTTCTCATCCTGTCCTTCAAAACAAGTAAGATTTTTTCACCTGTAGTGTTACCTTTGATATTTTCAAGTATTTCTTTTTTTGTGACCTCATAGAAGTACATTTTACAGAAGCCGTCAGGTTCACATAGTGTGGGGGCATTTTCCTTTACTTTTGCACATCCTGGGGGGATATACCATTTGCTCCGGCCAAAATTATCAAGTGTAGGGTAAGAGAGCCCAAATCCAAGGTGGTAGTATATATTCAATTCCTCTTGGGGTTGATCTTCGAGTAAAGGTGGATTGCACTTATTTGCGGCAGATAAAATTAAAGGTATGACTTCATTTATTAAAATATTAATTTGAGTTTCATTTAGAGACGGTTTTTCATCCTTTGAGAATATCTTTGTTGAAGGTAAAATTCTTGAATAGGATAAAAAAGAAGATAAAAATAATGTAATAGCATAATTTCTGTCACCAGCACCTACCCCCGACAAGGCCTTTATGACACAAGGTGGGTAAACTTCAGGGTTTAGCTCTTCTGATTGAACTTCAATCTCTGTAAGTGAACCTGATATCTTTGATATCTCCCTAAAAATTTCATCGTAAATAGGAAGTTTCAGATCTTTTGTTTTTTCAGCTATACCTTTGATATAGGTTAAGATTCTCTGTTCCATTTTTTTCATGAATGCATTTAGGAGTTTGCTATTGTCTACGAGTATGTAACCATTAAGAATGTAGCTATCTGTATATTGGACCAAGGTTTCGGCGTCTGTCCATTTAATTAAATAATACTCTGGAAACATTCTTGGGTCTCTAGATTCTCCCGATATTTTGAAAAATCCAAGTTTTTCTAAATCTCTTAAAATATCGTCAGTAATTTTAAGATCTATTTCTTTAATGAGTGAAAATGGCTCTTCTATGGGAATTCCTTTTCCTTTTTTTGCCCTATATTCAAGTATCCTGTTTATATCTGGGATGCGAAATGGTATGACCTCAATTATTTCTCTAACAGTTTTTATGATCTCATCTTTGTTATGCTTATTATCTTTTTCAACAATCAATTCTTCTGACAATCTTGATCTATATATTTTTGAATTTACAGAAGCAAATAGTCTAGACTCACTTGAGAAAGGTCTTTTTGAAAGAGCTTGACAGAAAAGATAGAATGATATTACATCAGTAGTCTGATCTGATCCAGTAGGAAGTAGATATTTCTTAATTTTAGTATTTTCAACTTCGGTTTTGATTTTATTAATCCCATAATCTAAAAGATCTTGGGATACCTCGTCAAAACTAATGCCAAGGTAATCTTTAGCCTCCTCTCGAAAAGGATTTAGAAGGAGAGGATTCATAAAAATAAACTCTATTATTGTTTAAAATAGCTTTCTATGGTAAGTTATAAGTTTCAATTGAAGGTGCAATTTCATCTATTTTTTCTAAATCTCCTTTTGTGCATTTTAGCAAAAGCTCTTCTATTTTACCAATGTCTTCCTGATTTCTATTTCCTATCAGGATTAGTGGTTTATTTATAGCCTCTGATGCTTGCTTGATTAGTTCTCTGTACTCTTCTCTGGATCCCCCTTTAAAAAAAACAATAAGCTCATACTTATCAATAAACTCTATGACTTGGGGCATAAGTTTATGCATGCCCCTCGAATCAAGCACCTGCTCGTAATCTTTTATTATTCTATCAGGATATAAAAGGCCATATTTAGCACTTAAAACTGCAAAATCAGCCCCATTTTTCCTATTGTACACAGCTTTTATTCTAGAGGATTTATAAAGATCAATCGCTGGCATTTTACCTTTGTTTTTTTTTGCCCCACATGCAGTTGCAAGAAGTACCTTCATCAAAACTCAACTTTTTGTATTAGATCTAAGACTTTAGACCTTATACTATTAACATCTTCATAATCAATTAATATTTTACCTTTTTTCATTAAATTTATTTGTGCAGGTTTCATTTTTTCTCCGCATGCGCATTTGTCACTTGTTTTGCCATAGACAATCTTTCCAGCCATACATTTTGGACATCTTAGAACTGTTTTTTTACCACTTAGCTTTCCCCTTTTAGTGAATGGTTTACCCTCTACTTCAACAATGTCAAGTGCGAAATCAATTGTTTTAGCGTTTGAAACAGAGGTTCCAACTCCAAATGCGTCTGCATCTTTAAATGACTTAAAAGATTCTTCGTCCAGCCCACCAGAAAGAAATATTTTTACATCCTTATATCCCCTGATATCAAGCTCCCATCTGACTTCCTGGATTATCTTTGACATATTTCCCCTTCTTGAGCCTGGGGTATCAAGCCTTACACCAGTAAGATTTTTTATGCTCTCTGCTGCAATCAAAGCCTCTCTCTTTTCATCACAAAAGGTATCTGCAAGCATTATCCTTGGTATGTCCTTATCTATTATCTGGTCAAATAGAACAAAAGCTTCTTTTGAATCGCCGATTATTAGGGCAAGGGAATGTGGCATTGTTCCTGAGGCCTTCTTTCCTATAAGTTTTTCAGCCCCTATGCAAGAAAATCCATCAAGACCACCTAAATATGCTGCTCTGTCGATCATAGGCGCAATTGAAGGGTGCATCCTCCTCACACCAAAACTTAATATTGGCTTATCTCCTGCCATTTTTTTAAGTCTAGCAGATTTTGTAGAAATACCAGATGATTGGCAGAGAAACCCCAATAATGCAGTTTCAAGATCACAAAACTCCTTATAATTTCCTTCTATTGTAAGAACAGGTTCTTGTGGGTAGAAAAGTGAACCTTCTTGAAGGCCTATGACATCAATATTGTACCCTTCAAGTAGTAATAAAGCCTCATATAATCCTGAAAGTATCCCCCATCGGTAATTATTAGGAAGGCTAGATGCAGTGATTTCAACAACAACGTTTTTGTTGATGTCTTTAGATTCAAGAATCTTTTTTGTATTGATAAAGTAAAAATCAGTTGTTTTGCCTGATTTAATATCCTCTTCAGATGCTGTAAAAAACATTATATCCCTTCAAATTTTATATCAAACATAGTATAATCGAATTTAAATCTTTCTTCTTCAAACTTTTTCTCTCTGCCATAACGTAAAAGGGGTTTTGATAGGTGACGTTTGGCGCACATTGGTACCTCATATAGTCCTGTGTTAATGTCTCTTGAAATTGGGGTAGTTGAGATTTCTCTGTTTTTTGTGTGACATTTTTTACAACGGTAACCTTTTTCTTTGCCAATTGACTTCATCTGATTATTGCAAACAGGACATATAGGTTTTTCTGTTTTATATAATTCAGCCAACTTTAATATTTCTATCTTTTCTAAATTAATAGTAAGCCCGTGCTCTGTTTCTAAGACACCACCATAAGCCACTATTTCGTCTCCTTTGGAAAGCTTTCTTATAATGTTTCTAAACCCTTTGGTGGGTTCATATGCTGCACATAAAATTTTTTTACTGTCTGAGATCTCAAAAAAGACGTGCCCCCCGGAAACGGTATAGGGATTCTTAGAAACAACTCCCCTAACAATGACTGAAGAGTATGGCATTACTTCTTCAATACTCTTTTTTTCAAGATGCATATCAGTGCCTTGATTAGTTATAAAAAGATTTTTTTTGAAGGGCTTTTCTGATTGTATCAGTTTTGAAGCTTCCAATAAAATGTCCACAGCCTCACCTCTTAGACCATATAAGATGGGACAATCTGAATGTGGAGAAATAACCATTCTCTGATTTTCAAAATCATAACTTGAGAAGATTCTAGGGGAATATTTTTTTTCTATGTCAATTGCACCTTCTTCAGTGACAAATTTTATTCCTCTTTTGTAGTGGCTCCTGTAGACTATTAGTTCATAGGTAAAATCTTCTAATTCTAATGCACATGAAGCAAGAGCGCCTATTAACCCCCTGCCATTCCCAATGAAATTATAATCTGCCCCAATTTTGTTTAATAATGAAATTGCCTCGTCTATAGAAAGCATTTCATGCAACGCTCTTTTAGCAAATAATTGGATTTCTGGGGTAATTGAATTATCCTCAAGAAAAACAATTGCCGGATTTGTATTGTCACCTGATTCAGAATAGTTAGCAATTATATCAAAAGAAATAGATTTTATTTTTTCAAGAATTTCTGGATTGGAATTATCAGTTATTCTGATTGACACGGCACCGTTCCCCCTTGTTTTATAGGGATTGTTTGGATTCAATCGCAATAGTTTAGGGGGCTCCCTAATTAGATTCCTATCGAGGTCTCTTATAGCCTCTACAATAAGAGTTCCAATATAAGTTGTACACATCCCATCGACTGAATCTGTGTCATCAAGCCCGATTATCACAAAAAAATTAGGATATATATTTATATAACCTTTCGTATACCTTTATTACGATGGAAAAGCAAGAACTGTTGGATAATATCGTTGAAACATTGAAAAAAGGCGGTTTTGAAGTAGCTCTCTCTAGAATTCAATGCTCTTTTGATATTGTTGCACGAAGAAATCTAATAGTTCTTATCATAAAAGCCCTAGTAAATCTTGATACTTTTTCTGATGAGCATGCTTGGGACCTAAAAATCCTCTCAAAAGCTTTGAAAGCTACGCCACTTGTAGTTGGGACAAAGACAAAATTAGGCTCAATTGAAAACGGTACTGTCTATTCAAGACACGGGACAAACTGCATCTCACTTGAAACTCTAGAAGATCTTTTCATAGAAGGCAATCCTCCTTTAATATACGCCGATAGAGGGGGATTCTTTGTAGAGATTGACGGAAGTCTAATCAAAGAAGAAAGGGAGAAAAGAGGGATGTCTATAGGCCATCTGGCTGAGCTTATAGGTGTTTCAAAAAGTTCGGTCTATGAGTTTGAAAATGTAGACAAAAGAATTAGTATTGATTCTGTTCTAAAGATAGAAAAAGAGTTAGATATAGGTATAACAAAGCCAATATATATAATTAAAGCCACCGACAAAAAGGAAATAAATAACATCTCCGATAATCCTGTTGACGCTGCAAGGTCGGACTTAGAAAAAACTGTTTTAGGGGACCTAAGCGATAAAGGGTTTGAAGTCTTTCCCACCAAGAGAACCCCTTTTAATGCACTTTTAAAAGAAAGAGAGATTTTAATCACAGGAATATCGAATACTAAAACATACATATTTGAAAAAAAGGCAGAGATTGTGGCAAGCATCTCAGATATTACAGAAAAAGATGCTATGTTTGTGGTAAATGCAAAGAAGGTAAAAGAAAATATTAAAGGTGTTCCTATACTTACCCAAAAGGAGATTAAATCCTCAAAGGATGTTGAGGATATTCTTGAACTTGTTCATGAAAGAAAAGTTGATAACAAACGTGAAAACTAAATTTTTTTGAACAAAAGTTTATATATTTCAAGATTTTTATTTTAATAAGCGTGATGAGAAAGCTAATCTGAAAAAAGATGATGAGGCTTATGAGCTCTGAAATTCCCAGGGGGTATGGAGATGAGATATAACTATCTAATTATTTTTCTCTTTGTACTCTTTTTTATAGAGTTACCCCTTGCTTATATTTACTTCTCTGGACAGGAAAAAGCTATTGAGAAAACTGTAAAAGAGATAGAATTTAAACAAGATATTTTTATCTCTAGAGATAATCCCAAATATCTAACTGTCCCACTTGAGAGCAGAATAATACACTATATATCACTATCTTCTTCCAGCAAGATTAATATTTCATTAACCGATTTAGATGGTTTTCTACAATGGCAAGAAGATCCAGATAGTCTTAAACCTATAGAATATTTTTATCAGGTCGATAAAATGAACTTTCCTTTTGTCCCTAAAGAAACAAAAACATATTACATAATATTTGAAACTGATCCTCTGCTTTCAATAAACGCTTCAGTAAATATTGAAATATCTAGAGATTTTAAAGAGGTTATTAGAGAGGATATTCTTAACACTATAGAACCTATTTTGCAGGGCACATCTGTTATAACTGTGCTTCTTTTCATCCTGTCAATACTTCCGAAAGGAGGACTCTCAAAGAAAAAACTTGAGAAGACCTTTTTTGTTCTTTCTGAAGAAGCAAAGTCACATGATATTTCATATTTACAGGAATTTAGAGGATTTTCAGAAAAAGAAATTAACGTGCTTTCAATAATGACTTCAAAAGGACGTGTCACGGAAAAAGAAATTCCAAAACTTTTTGACATCCCTACATTTTATAAGCTTTATAAAATGGGATTTATTGAAAAAGTTACAGAACTTTAATTAATATCTCGCCAAACATTATTTCTTGAGTAACTTCTATCTTTTTATCGCTGTAAAGAAATAATATGTAAAGAAATATTCTTGCAACTTCTCGAGAAGTCCTCTCCTCAAGTAAATCTCTAAAGGGTATGAGGTCATTTATATCTTTTAGTTCCAATAGATGGGCATATAATTTTTCTACTTGTTTTCGAATATCAGCCTTGATTTCATCAATTTGATAGATTTGAGGGCCTAGTTTCGCTATAATTTTCTTTTTTGGTTTCTCTCCCTCTTCCAAAGCATCGATTAGAGCTTCAAAAAGTTCTGGGAGTGTCATCTTGCCAACATTTCTCCTCCTTAAGGGGGGCTTAATATCGTCTATTTCGAATTCAGCATTTTCAATATCTTCCCAGAAATCAAAAAATTCTTCGTCTTCCTCCTCTTTTTCATCTTCCCTCATCAATTGCTCACTTTTCATTCTTAAGAGAATAGATGCAGTTAGTATTGTCTTACCGGAAATTCTTAAATCAAGATTCTTTAATTTTCTAATTCTGTCCAAAAATTTATTTGTAAGGTCTATTATATCGATGTCCCATGGATCTATTTCCCTTGACAAAACAAGGTCCATAAGAACGTCTATTGGCCCTATCTCGGGTATCAGGAAGTCTTCTTGGATCAGGCTAATGCCTCCTCCTGCTTAACAACTTTCTCGACTTCAAGTGCAACCATCGCCGATAGTCCTTTCTTGTACATTGAGACTCCGAACAACTTTTCTGCCCTTGACATCATACCCTCTCTTAGTGTAATTACAATAAACTGTGTCTTTTCAGCCTGCCTCTTTATCATTTCAGCGGTCCTTTCTACGTTTGCATCGTCAAGATTTGCATCTACTTCATCAAGTATATAGAAAGGAGATGGTTTGTGTCGCTGAATGGCAAATATTAAGGACAGCGCAGTAATAGCCTTTTCCCCACCGCTTAACGATACGGCTGTTTTAACGTTTTTACCTAAGGGTTTCGCATCTATTATAATTCCACCGTCAAAGGGATTATCTTCTGTTTCGAGAAGAAGTTGAGCAGTCCCATCAGGAGATATGTCTGAAAAGATTTCGGAGAAGTTAGAGGCAATCTCATTGAATGTTTTTAGAAATACTTCGGATTTTTCTTTTTCAACTTCACCTATGAAGTTTAGAATTGCATTCTTTTCTTCTATAAGTGTGTCTCTCCTGAGTTTTAGAGTGTTGTATCTGCCTTCCTCTTCCTCATATTCTATAATTGCCCTCATGTTGATTGGCATTAATTTTTCTCTTTCCTTTTCTAATGATTCAATCTCAATTTTAAGCTTGTCCGGATGCTTGGAAAATTCTTGAGGAACTTCATAATCCGAAGCATGTCTAGAAAATTCAGCAATATCTTCTATTATGGTCCTTTTCTCGGAGTTCCATAAGTTAAGGTCAGATTCTAATTTGGAGATTTTTTCGATTTTAGTATCCTTCTTAAGTCTTAAATCAGAAGTATCTGTTGCAAGGCTTCTCTTTTTTTGATTAAATGATGATAATTCTTTTTTGATTCTGGAATCCTCTTTTTCTTTTTCTTTGAGAATATCATTAATCTCCTTTGAGCTGTTGTCAAGCTCTGATAATTTTTTCAAAATAGCTTCTTCCTGGGGTTTTCTTAAATCAATTTTTTCATTGGATTTAACATTTGATTGTTTAAGATATTCAAGAGTAGAATTAATTGATGATATCTGTGAAGACATCTCGGAGTTTTTCTTTCTAAGGTCTGTTAAATCTAATTCAAGAGCTTCACCTAATTCGCCTGTAGTAGAGTCCTCAATTCCTTTCTCTACATTAGCCTTCTCAGTCTCAAGTTTAGCTATTTCTTTCAAGATAGGTTCAATTTTGACTTTTGTATCAGAAGACAGAGTTTTTTGTTTTTCAAGTTTTTTTGATAGTTCTTCAATTGTTTTTTCAAATGATAATTTTTCCTTA
>LNGC01000055.1 GCA_001587715.1 Candidatus Methanofastidiosum methylothiophilum
CCACTTAGGAAATCCAGTAACCCCGGACAGATGTTTATATAAACTAACTGATTTAGAAAGTCTTACAGAGATAGTAGAAGAAACTGAATTTATCCCAGAGAACCCGGACTATACAATTACAATAGAAGCAGATGAAAACACTATATTAAATGCAGATAATGAATATGAAGAAAGGGTATTGACAATTAAATGGTTTTATAATAATGGGAACCGGGAAGAAAATGAGGAATACCATTTTAGAGTTAAGAATTTAATAGGGGTGGAAAAAGATGAGTTTTCCTAATTTAATTGAAGTAAAAGATGTTAAAAAAATTTTTCCAGATTTAGAGAGTAACCTAAATACTCCTATTAAAAATTATATCCCTACTGCAACATGGGATACTTATCAAGATGCAGAAGTAAAAGAAGTTCCAACCGATGAAGCCAAACTGAATAATCTTAAGATGGCATGTAGCTATAAAGTTCTAATGTGGTTAGAAGGTTCTGGAAAAATAGAAAGCAGTAGTAATGAGATAACTTCGATGAAGGATGCAGGGTTTAGTGTAACATTTAAACAAGCAGTATCATCTAAGAAACAGCCCAAGAGTTATAGTGAATGGTATGCCTATTATTTGAATAGATTAAAATCCAGACCTCCAGTTGGGGGGAAATCTAGGAGGGGGTGGAGATGAAAAATGTTATTAAAACTTTTATCAACCGATATGGAAAACAGGTTACAATAATTTATCGAACTCCTAAAGAAGATGAAACTGGAGTAGTAAAAGATAAAAAAGGGCATATAATTTACAATGAGGAAGAGATAGAAACAAAAGCTAGAGTTAATTTTTTAGATGGAACTGAAAGTTTTTTAAATAATGCGACAGTTCAAGAATTTGATGCAATAGCTCTTTTTATGACTAAAGATGCAGAATACTTAAATGAAAATTGTAGATTAAAGGTAACTAATCCATTTACAGAAGAAGAGGTAACTATGCAAATGTTAAAACCAAAAGCATTAGACCAATTACCTCACATAGAAGTAAGATTGAAATTTAGAGATATTTAAATGCAATCAACAATACAATTATACTTAAAAAAGGGGAAGGATAAATGGGTACAATAGAAACAAGATGGCTTAAAGATAATGTCCAAGAATGGATACAGAATAAGAAAAGTGGATTATATGATCAAACTTCTTATATGGTTCAGGGCATTCTAAATATTTTTGAACAAGTTGCAGGAGTATTAGCACCGTTTAGAAGTGTAGAATTAAGATATAGTCATATAGTAGAATTTGGGGGACTAGAGGGGGTGATGTACCCAACAGCATTTCATGCTATATTTGTTATCTTAGGAACAGACCCCCACCCAATAGACCCGGTAAATAAGTTAGCTTTATGGTGGCCCGGAGCATGGCACCCTGTAAAACATGTAGAACACCCCGGAACAGCCCCAAATGATTATATAGAGGATGTAATACCTAATAGCGACCCTGGAATTGAATCAGAAACAAATAAACTTTTGGATTGGTTGGAAACATGAAGGAAGAAATAGAAACTGCCATAATGAAATTTGCAGCAGAATTAACTTTTGATGGAAATCCTATAGTGAATGATATTGTTACAGGTCAATCAGATAAACCTAGCGGTTTATCTACAATGTTAATAGATTACAAAGACCCGGTAGGGGATTCCAAAGAACTTAATAGGGGAGTGAACCTACAGGTGGAAGGTGATGGTGAGATATATTTTATTTTTAAGTTAGATTTAGAAAATGCAGATGAATTAAATGATGTGGTGCCAGAAATAGTATTTGATGAAATGAAGAGAGACCCAACATTAGGAGGTAACATACCAAACAATGCGGGAGAGGTAAAACCCAAAAAGTTGAAGTCAGGATTATATGAACTTAGAAATACAGAGGGGAAGTTCTTTTATATGTCTTTATTAACTTTCCAGTATAAAGGCAGATGGATACCACCTAGAAGAGAATAAGAAAAGTTGTAGTGGAGGAAAAAAATATGATAAAAGATATTGAAGAAATAACTGCATTGCAGGGAAGGAATGTAGGGTTAATTATAGGGGCAATACAGACAGGAATAGCATTAACTGGTAGTGGAAGCAGTTGGACTATTCCAGAAGAATATTTGCCAGTATTCCCCAGAAGCTGCGTATCACTAACTCCTACTCCCAACGATATAGACCTATATGAAAATGGGGTGTTAAGTGAGGAAACTATAGTGAGTATAGACAATGAAACAGGGGTTATAACCACATCAGGAAGTCTCTCATCTCCAGTAACTGCTAATTTTGTGGAAGCATTTGAACCCTACCTAGCTCAGAATGTAAAAGTAGATGTAAAACAGGATAGTAAAACCTATGGTATTCTTAGGTCTGATATGAAGCATACCAGTTATGGGGCAAAAGAAATAACTATCTCCGAGGAAAACCTACTAGGAGATTTAGACCCCATGATAAAACTCTGTTTTGAAGACTATGATGGGGAAGAAGATGTGGGTGGAGATGTAGAGGTCTACCAGATGGTAAGTGAACCCCGGATAGTTTATGCATATATCCCAATGGATAGGGGTTCAGAAGTTGTCGGTAGGATGTATTTCCCACAGGTAAGGGCAGTTATGAAGTCTCTAGTAGATGTTAAGGAAGGGGACAATGCAGGATTTACTGTAGATATAACTGTAGATAAAGACCCCTTAATTGTAAGACCAAAAACTGCATAAAAATAAGTAAATTAATTTTTACTTATTCCTCCCTATTATTTTTTTTTAGGAATAACTTAATTAAAAAACCACAGATAGGAGATGATAACATGGCAGATATATTACAATTTAACGAACCCCAAAATTTTACCTTAATAGATAATGGGGAAGAAACTGAATATGAAATAGTCCCTTTACTAGTAGAAGACATGCCACTTATACTAGATTTTATTGAACTTAAGGATGAGTTTGATAAGCTTAAGGAAGAGGCACCGGAAAAGAAAAAAGATAAAACTAAAAACCGGAAAGTTCAGAGGTTCATGTTTGAGCAGATGTTACCCAAGGCAGAGGAAATAGTTAAAAAGGGATTAATAAGGAAGGGAGAACCAGATACAACAATGAACATACCTAGAAGGTATAGGTCATTCCCAAAACTGATGGAAATAGTTAATTTAATCATGGATGCAACTGGAGATGATGGGGCTGATAGAACTTTGAAGGCAGCAAAGAAGAAAGCAAAAGCCAAACGAACCCCAAAACCAAACAAGAAGTCCTCTTAATTATTTGGGCAGGTATAGCATATCTAGAAGGTAGGACTAAAAAATCTGAAGAAGAAATTTCTAAAATGCCATACCCTAAATTTAGGAGATACATCAATTATTACACTGCCAAAACATTAGAGGAATTTTTTGCAATGTATAGGGGGCAGGATTCAGTTGATGAATTAAATGCCCAATTGGAAAGGATTTCTAAACAGGATAAAGAGTTAGAAAAATAAAAGTATAGGGAGAAGAAAATGGCAGATAATAGGGATATAGGAATATCAGTAACCGGTGATATTTCAGATGTGGATGGTGCATTAGATACCTTACTGGGAAAAATAGATAAATTAACCGATAAAGTGGTTAATATTGAGATTAATATAAATGACCAAGGGTTAAATGCAGCAAATGATTCATTAGAAGAAATTGGGGTAAAGTCAGAAGTAGCTTCTACATTAGTTAAGAGTAATATGGAAGAAGCCACATCCAGCGTGGATGAACTGGGTTTAGTTGCAATTGCTTCCGGGAATGATATTTCTACCTCTATGTCTTCAACAACTCCCGCAATAGAAGGAGTTACTAGTTCAGCCAAAGATGCTTCAACTGCAACAAATGAAGTAGGGAAACAAGGACTAGAAGCAGGGCAGGAAATGGAATATGGATTTGCTCAAGCAGCATTAGCAATAGTAGGAATGACAGCTGCCCTAGAAGGTACAGCGGAAGCTATAGATAAAACTAATGTAAAATTTGGGAAAATGGCAAGTGCAACCATACCAGAAAGTGAATTAAGGGATATGGTGGCTTATTTAACTCATGCAGATTTCCCAACTGATGAAGCATTAACATATATTAAAACTTTAAAACAATTAGGGGTAACTAGTGAACAGAGTTTACAGGGAGGGGCAGATGATTTTCATAAAATTAGGTCAGCGGTAGGAACAACTGAAGAACAGGTAGTGAAATTCAGTAATAGTATGAGGGTTATGGGAGTAGATTTAGATAATATTGATACAGCATTTAATGCTATAGCTTATGCTCAAGCAAATATTGTAGGGGGATTTGATACTTATGTTGCATGGATGCAAAAATATGATGCTACATTTAAGGAGATGGGATTAAATATTGACCAAACAGCGGTTCTTATAGCAGCTGCAACCAAAAAATTTGGTGGAGGTAGGGCTGCATATCAGGGGTTAAATGAAGCTATTAAAGAAAGTAATGGGGATTTATCTGTATTAGAAGAAAAATTGGGGATGCAACCGGGAGCATTAAGTAGAGCTTCCGAGGAAACTGCTAAATATGGTGGGAAAATAGAAAGAAATAGTGAAATAGCTGATGAGCATACTACTATTCTTCAAAAGTTATGGGCAGCATTAGATGACCTAGGAACTAAATATGGGGATTCTATTTCAATGCTTACTAGTTTTGGTGCTATAATAGCAACCGCATTAGGGGCAATATTTGTAGCGATTCCTGGAGCATTTAGAATACTAGATAGTTTATGGAACACCGAATGGGAAAAATGGTGGAAAACAGGGGTACAAAATGCAATAAATAAAGTAAAAGATGCAGGAAGTAGAATAGGAGATACAATCAAAGGATGGATGGGATGGGGGGATGATGCTGCAAAAGCTGCGGAGAATGTAGGAAGCAAAGTAACCGGTGGAGGAGCTAAAGCAGGGGACGATGTATTTAAGGCAGCAGAAAATATAGGAAAGTCATGGGGCAAGGGTTCAGAAGGGGCAATGGCATTCATGGATGAAGCTACCGGGAAAATGAGATATTTCTATCAATATACTGATGGTAGATTTGCAGAAATATTTAAGGATGGTAAAGCTCCAAAATTTGCAGAAGAATCAGCCAAAAATATTGGTACAGGATTTAGTAAAGGATTAAGTGGAGTTTTAGATACTATTACAAGTACCCTTAATAAGACATTAGGGGAAGTTCCTAGTAGGATAATTAATATACTTAAAAGTGCTAAACTTCCAAAATTAACAGAAGTAGGGGATTTAGGGAAGATTGGAAGTTTATTAGCAGATATGATTCCAGATGGATTTTTAAAAGCATTACCTTCATTAGGAGGAAAGATAGCTGGAAAGGTTGGAAGTATTATTGGAATGATAGGGGGGTTTATAATAGATGGATTAGCTAATGCAGGGCAAATTTATGAAGATGATGCAATAACTGCTATAGCTAAAATTACTGGGATTTATGCAATATTAGAAGGAACAGGTTTAGCAGAAGAATATGAAAAAGGAAAAAAGATGATACAAGACCTAAATGATAAGTTTGGATTAGCTATAATTCCAGGATTTAGTAAAGGGGGAAGTATTAAAAATTTAATGTCTGCCATATTTGGAGAAGATACATCCGCAAATATAGGGGAATACCTAACTAATAATATTGAAAGACCATTTAGGCAGCAATTAGAATTAATGGGGCAGGATTGGGTAGGTTGGTTTTCAGATACATTTAGGATGTTAGGAGGGGATATTTGGAAATTTTTAACTGGGGAAGAAGGAACAGGAGGGGAAGGACAGGGAACAATATTAGATAATATATTAGGTGGATTGGAATCAACATGGAACCAAATAGTATCTTTCTTTACCGGTCTTCCTGCCAGTATTCAATCTTTTGTTTCTGGATTAAGTTGGGAATCATTCAATGCATGGTTGGATTCTGCTATATTTAGTATAGGAAGTTTTGCAAAAACATTATATGAATTACCTGGAAATATCTATAATGCTTTAGTCAATTTACCTAATACAATTACTGGAATTTTTAATGGGGTAATTGAATATTTAAAGAATTTACCAAACCAATTAGTAATTTATGCAACCAATATTTGGAATGGTATTCTCAATGGATTGAAAACTGTAGAATCTAGTTTAAAAAATGCAATATTAGTTCCACAAAAAGCATTTAACGATTTTGTAAATTTCTTATTAGGATTACCTGCAAAATTATATTCTTATGCGGTTAGTATCTGGACCCGATTTGTAGAGGGTATAAATTCAACAGTGGGAAGGATAAAAGGAGCAGTAGATAATGTTGTTTCAAAAATAAATGATGGTATCCAATGGGTGAAGGATTTACCCGGAAATATGTATAATTGGGGAGCTAATGTGATAAAATCATGGAAAGATGGAATAGTAAATTGGGTAACTAGTAACTGGGAAGGATTCAAGAAATGGTTAGATGATAAGTTAAAAAATTTATTTGCAGGGTGGGAATCTCACTCACCCCCAATAGTAGGGCCACTTAAAAATATAGATGAATGGGGAGCAGGAATAGGAACCGCATGGTTAGAAGGAATAGGAACAGGTATAGATAAAGGAAAATCTTACTTAGATTCCAAGCTTCAAAGTTTAGTTCCAGAGTTCCAAGCTAGTGATTATGCTTTAAACTCTAATAGTGTAAGTGAAATAATAAATCCTACTCCTACAACTTTCCAGATTGAAATAAAGAATGAATTTGGGGATGTAAATGCCAGTAGTAGGGAAGAAGCAGAGAAGGCAGTTAAGGAGATAAGCAGCCAAACAACTGAAACAACAGTTGAAAGTTTAGAAAAAGCATTAATAAATAATGGTTATTCTATCTGGAATAGTGTACGGTGATAAAAGTGGTCTGGAATATAGGGGGGATAACTCCTTCAAAGGTTACAAGGGCAAGTTACGATTTAAATAAAAAACAATTTACCCTAGTATGTATTGCAAATAAAGAAGACCTTAATGGCAGCGACCCCCGGACAGAAATAAACAGGTTTATAGAGATAGCTAGTGATGGGATAACTAATGAAGAAATAATAAATGGGGGAACTGATTTACAGGTAGGAGAAGGAGGGGGCATAATTCCCATAACTGATGGATTTAAATGGTGGGAGGGGGCATTAAATATTCCTAAATTTAAGGAAGACCAGTGGAGTAATTTACAAATAGAATACCAATTAGTTTTAGACATAGTAATTTCAAAAGGTGGAGGAAGCTTTACTTATCTTCCTTTGTGGACTAACTACTGGAACATGGTTTATTATCAATATACAGACCATGATTTATCTAACCTAAATAATGTCATGGCAGGAATAGAGTTAGGGGAAATTACTTTATATGAAACAAGGGAAGTTCAAAAAGTAAATATTTGGGGCAGTGCGAATAAGCTCCCCAGCTATTTAGAGGTAAATGGAGAAAGACAATATTGGAAAAAATCAAGTAGTGGAATGGGAGGAGAATTGCAGGGGATGGAATTATTAGAATTTAATTTAGATACCCCTAGTGAAGAAGTATTTATTAAAAGTAGTGAAAATATTTTGGGGAATACTTCTGGTTGTAAACCACAGTATATCCAAGTAGAATACCTGTAGGATGTTAAAAATGTATGGCGACTGGAGAATTGATGGGAAACAACCCACAAAGATTTTATCAGTAGATTATGATAATGCAGGAAAGGTATTTACTTTAAATTGTTTAGCTACAAGGCAGGAGTTAGAAGCAGACCCCCGGACAGAAATAGAATTATTTGAAAATATTGCATGCGATGGGATAACTAATAAATCCTTATTAAAGAGGGGTACAAAACTTCAAATTAGTGGGGGGAAGAAAATACTTTTAACTGATGGAATAGATGTTTGGATAGGGGCATGTGAATATCCAACTTATACAGAGGATGAAAATTCAAGTAAGCAAATAGAGTATAAGTTAAGGATAGCGATAGAACAACCAACCCAACAGTTTGATTTATTCTTACCAAAATTTAACCAGTACCCCAATATAGACTACTATTTTTATTCTGATGAAAGCCCAAACCCAGAAACTCACCCATACAATGGAATTGATATGGGGAGTATGAAAATAGTTACTGAAAAAGAAGTAAGGCAGGTTTCAATCTATGGGGCAGGATTATGCTGCCCTGCATGGATTGCAGTAAATGGGATAAGGCAGGAATGGAATGTAAGTTGTATAACAATGGATAGGAATACCAAACCTTATGGGTGGGAGAGGATACCTTTTATTTTATCAAGCCCCACCAAACAGATAAATATCAATACTAGCGACCACATAGGTAATCTAGATAATTGTAGTAATAATAGAGGGGCAAGACTACAATATGTGAGGTTAGATTATGTATGATTTTAGAATTGAAGATGCTAATGGGGAGGAAATAACTATTATTGATTTTGAAACAGTTAAAAGGGGTTATCAGACAATTACAAAGTCAATCTTTGTTAGGAATATGGGAACAGACCCCATACCTAGTTTAATTTTACAACCAGTAGAACATCCAGAATTACAAAAAGGAAGTGCAATAGAATCTTATAATGCAATGTTATTATCTGTGAATAATATAGACTTCTTAGAAAAGTTAGTAATAGGATTAGAGGTAGGAGCATATAAAGAAATATATTGTAAGTATAGACCCCCAAGCTTTACAGAGCTAGATTCAATACCAGCATTAAGACAATGGGGATTAGCAGGAATAATTCAATTAGCTACCTTTAAGGAAAGTGTTTGTGATTAAAAAAAAAGTATAGGAGGAATTTAGGATGGCTGAACCAGTTGTGAAATGTTATGAGGAAGGGGATGTAGTTGAACTTACTACCTTAAATCCTATAGATTTGGGAATAGTAGATGCAGGGGATACTGGAGACCCGGTTCAAGTTAATATCTGGAATAATAAAGGGGGAAGTAGCGATGTATCTAAGATGGAAAATGTAAGATTAACCACAGTTACCAAAAACGGTTATAATAGTGGGGATACTATTGCTAATGGTAAAGATGCAGTAGAACAGCGATATGTAGGGGTTAAAAGTCTAACAAATGAGGATGAAAATTATACCCAAGTAGGAGGGGCAACTACAAAAGTTCTAGGAGATATAAGAGGGGATTTATTAGTAGCTCCCGGAAAACCAACAGGGGTGGTAGGTCATGCTAGTGGGGGAAAAGTTAGACCCGGAACATATTATGGGGTAATTGCAGCGGTAGATGAAACAGGGGAAACCCTAAAAGGAACTGAATCTGATGCAGTAGTAGTAAGCCCAATGTTAGAACAGACTACAGAAGATACAGATAGTGAAACTTTAGATACTACTACTAATACAAGGTTAAGCCAGAAATTTGTAGCTAGTCAGGATTATATTAATGGAGTAGTTTTTAAGGAAAAAACCGGGGGAACCCTAGTAGGAACTATTAGGGTTGAAACTGATAATGCAGGTAATCCTTCTGGAACTTTAGCTCATGCCAGTTTAGAGATAACCGGGGTAACTCTTACAGCCAATGCCCTTAATTATATTTTCTTTGCAGCCCAAGGAACAGTTACAATAGGAACTACTTATCATATAGTCTTTATTGTTACCGGGGGTTCAGGGATTCTAAGGGGAACTACTACTGGAACCGCAAACCAAGCTAAATATTATGATGGGTCATGGCATGATTCAGCCATAGAAAATATGGTGTATAAAATAATTTCCAATAACCAAATTACATGGACATGGAGTGCGGTAACTAATGCCCAAAGTTATAAAGTATTTAGAACTATTAGTCGTGGTTCTTATGGGGCAAGTAGTTTAGTGGGAAGTCCAGTTGCAGCTACATTAGTTGATGTAATAGAAACTCCTACAACAGGGCAACCTAAAGGAACTGCGACAGTTACAAGGGGGCATAAGCATGAAGTTGATATGGTTTTAGTGGTTCCTACTAATGCCCAGAGTGGGGCAGTTGATATGAATACTAGGGTATTATACCAGTTCCAGTAAGGAGTAGGGGAGGATGGAATTTTCAAAACCGGTAGGGATTGAAGAACCAATATCATTAGCTAAAGCAATTAAGGGAGCTTATCTGGATATTCAGACAAATAAAACAGGAGTAGAAATGGTTTATTTTTTATATAGACTATTTGATGATGTTTATTTTGTGATGGAATATTCTAATAAAAATAACCTCCAAGAAGAATTTAAATATTTAATACTAGACAGGAGTAGACAATGACCTATGAAAATTGGCTGTATTATCAGGATAAAAAGATAACTGGCAGTCCTGATAAAATACTCACTAATTTTGAGGTGGAATACACCATAGAATATAACCCAAATAAGATGAAATCTGACTTTGGGGATATTAGGTTTAGTATAGGGGGAACTCCCTGCCAGTATTATGAAAAAGAAAAGGTAAACTTTGATTATTGTATTTTCATAGTTAAAATTCCAGAAATACCTTTAAATCCAGATTCTATTTTAGTTAGGATTCATTCAGGAAATAATGATGCAATAAGCGAATCTACCAAGGAAGCTTATACTTTCTTAGGTAG
>LNGC01000056.1 GCA_001587715.1 Candidatus Methanofastidiosum methylothiophilum
ACCATGACTGGTCTTCTAATATTAAAGTTCAAGCTGGTCAGAATACAAATATAAATGCAATATTAACTCCAATTGAAAGTAAAGGTTCTATTTACATTACTTCTTCTCCTTCAGGAGCTACAATTGGTGTCGATGGTCAATGGTGGGGAACCTTTAGAACAACACCAAGTACGATAATGGATTTAACGCCTGGGCACCACGTCGTACAGATTTCTATGGAAGGGTATCAGATGTGGTCTACAACAGTGGACATAGCTGCTGGGGGGACAACATATGTTCAAGCTACTCTATTGCCTGAAGATATGCACGGCTCACTTAGTATAAATTCAAATCCAATGGGCGCAACAGTATCAATAGAAACACCACACGGAATGTACGTTGGAGAAGTAATCAAGACCCCTTACCTATTAGATAGAATAGACGTTGGATACAGCACAATTACTTTCTATAAGGACGGCTATGAACCATTAACAAAGAGAGTGTATGTAAAGGCTGACGGAGTAACTTACGTTGATGCAGAACTAAAACCTATTCTTTTCAAATAAAAATTTATTTTTAATTTTATATTTTTAATCTGCTTTAATCCAATATTTTAATCCAAAGTTAGGAACTAAAATCTATATATATCTATATATTTTATTTCGATAAGTTTATATATTTCTTAATTTATAAATAGTTCATGATTTCCAAAGCTGATATCCATATACACACAAAATATTCTGGAAATTCGAAGGATTTTTCTTTTATTCCAGATTCAATATCTAGGCCCGAGAAAATTATTAAAGTGGCAGAAAAAAAAGCTATTGATTTAATTGCTATAACTGACCACAATACAATTAGGGGCGGTATTGAAGTTGAAAAATTAGCCCCTTCAAAAGTAATCGTAGGAGAAGAGATACTTACAAAAGATGGAGAAATTCTAGGCCTATTTTTAAATCAAAGTATACCTCCTGGGCTTTCTGCAGAAGAAACTATAGAAAAGGTGAAAGAACAAGGTGGGCTTACTGTTGCTCCTCATCCTTATAGTGTAATATGCCCTTCTCTTAAAAATAAAATATTTTATTTAGACCTTGACGGTATCGAAGTATTTAATGGATTTCACAGGGATGGCGTATTAAATAGGAAAACATTTCAAGAAAATAAAATAATTAGAAAGGCATCTCTTGCTGGAAGCGATGCACACACGGAAAGGATGGTTGGAAATTGTTATACTACATTTGAAGGAGAATCTCCCGATGATCTCTATAAAGCAATTAAAAAAAGAAAGACATCTATTGGTGGTAGTGTAACGCCTCTCTTTCAAACTATGTTATGGAGTTGGAATACTGGCTGCCATATTATGAAGAAGTCTATTGCTGATATTCTAATGGGGAAAGATATCAAAAAGAATACAGGTTTAGTCATAGGTTCGGGATTATCTGTTATTCCATTTATGCCTGTAATGGCCGCAATTGTTATCAATCGATATCATACCAAAAAAGTTGAAAAAGAATACCCTTTTGAAAATTTGATCTTTAATCTTGATAATAAACTTAAGAACAATCGCTCCATTGATGGGGCGAGTATTGATATCAATGATATTGCTAACAAAATTTATTTGACTTCTATTGAAAATCTTATCTTTAATATGGATTGTAACTTTAAAAATAGAGATAACCTTGACACCGATATAGATATGCGCCATACTGATATTTTTAACAAAATGTATGCTAATTCTGCAATAGAAGTTTAATTAATATTCATTTTTTATGCGTATGCTAGTTGCGCATCATTTGATATAATTTTATTTTCCTCTTCAATATCGCCTTCTAAATTTTCCAAACTAATATTATATATAAAATTATCAAAGACCTTCTTGAAATCTTTCTTTCCGTTCCATTTTATCATTTCAAGATTTCTTTTATATTTGGCAAGATTATTCAAAAATCCAATAATCTTGATTTCATCTAGTTCTTCATAATATTTGCCATAATTAAGTTTTTCTAAATAGTAGGCATTCATAACCTGTTCAAACTGGCCCAAAAGTGGGACAGTCAATATGGGTTTTTTCAGATGCAATGCTTCACTTATTAGGCTATACCCACCGTTACTTATAACTGCCTTAGAAGAAGATAAATCTTTTATGAATCCTTCTTTACTTATATTTTTAAAATGAAGATTTCCTTCAATAGATTCTTTTTTCGCCCCGTAAACGATAAATTCTTCATTTTCGATTTCTCTTAGAATTTTGAAGAGTTCTATATTTCCTTCATAAGGCATGTAAACTAATGTATGGGGCCCCTTTTCTGTTTTAGTTTCAAGTATTTCCTTTCTAATCAAAGGAGGAATTATTATTGTATTCTTTTTAATAATATGCGGGAAAAAGAATGAAGAGATTATGTAGCTGTTTGCATGATTTACAATATTACTTGATACAAATTTTGATATTTGATATTGTTTAATGTATTTCTTTGAATATTCTATTTTTGAGTTTGATATAATATGTTGATGGTCTATACTAATCAATGGCTTTCTCAAGAATTTTGAGGCCATAGCCGTAAAAGGTTCAAAATCAGAAATAATAATATCTGGTTTAAATTCTTTGCAAATATCTACAACCTTGCCTATAGCAAAAACAGTATCCTGAGCTTTCAAAGCATTGTTATAAAAGGTTCTTATGTATTCAATTTTATTGTCTTTTATTGAGAAGTTGAAACCGTGTATTTTTGCTACATTCTTACCTAACTTTGATAAATAATCATAAGCCCCATTACTAGATGCAAATAATATCTCATGTTCGTCTTCTAATATAGACGCAATAGTGTCGGCTCTTGAACTGTGTCCAAATCCCACACCCATTACACCGTATAAGATTCTAACCATTTTATTACCTTTGCATCCCTAATATTTTTAATTAATATATATTTAAAAAGATATCTATATATATTATAAATATTAATATATAGATTAAGAGTTAGATACTAATAAATATCACATATAAATAATTTCTTTAAGAAAAGATTGTCCCTCAAATCCTGTGAGATTCTCATCGGGACTATGGGGAGGCATAGATGGCTAGTCCTTTAGCCGTATAATAATAATTCTAATCCCTAGAGATCTCTCCACCATGCTTTTGAAATACACTTATCGCATGTAGATGTTCTTTCATTCCAACAACCATCGCAACATATATCCCCACATACCAAACACGTATGCGTGTGTGTCATTTCGCCACACTTTCCACATTCCTTTTCTTCAGAAACATAAACCCATTTTCCAACTGAACTCATTTTTACCACTCCTAAATGTCCACTGTTAATTTAACTATGGGCTTTACATAAGTATAAGGATTTGTAAAAAAATATGTAAAACATGTAAAATTATGCCGAGAAAATCTCCCTTCCTTTATCAGTCAATTCGACAATTTTATTTCTACCCTTAATAGACACTGTAATATAGTTTGAGGAAGTGAGATAAGTCATTCTTTTACCCATAGTTGGTCTTGTTATATTTATTTCTCGCCCTATATCTGAAAAAGTAGGTTTAATCCCTATTAAATTCTTGTTATAAATAAATGTTAGAATTTCTAGTATATTGTCTGGAAGTTTTTCTTTTTCCATAGGGGATATATCTTTTGTCTCTTTTTCTATGAGTTTCATTTCAACGTGACTGAAAAGTTCTGAATCAGCAGATATTATGACCGTTATACCCCTAAGATATGCTATCTCTCTTAGGTGATGAATAAATGATAAGAATTTAATAAATCCATTCTTTGATAACAGATAGTCGATTCTATCTACTAAAACAAAGCTTTTTCTTGGTATATTTTCTAAGTATTTTTCAATCTCTGTAAAGTCGGGTGAAAGAGAGCTTCTTTTATCTTTTTCTGATATCCAAATATAGTTGTATTTTCCTTTAATTTGTTTAGAATATTCTGATTCGGCAGATCTTGTAAGTATGTATCCTAAATACCCTACCTTTAGCAGATCATTAAAGGCTTCAATTGAGAATAGACTTTTTGCTTCTTTTACAAGGTAAACTTTTCCCGTCTCTAGATTGAATTTCATCAACTGACGTTTCATCTTTTCTTCGGTAAGTTTTCTCTCTGTTATATCCCTTACAATACTCAAGACCACTGTTTTTTTCTTAAGTTTGATAATTTTACTGCAAATTTCGACGGATATTGGTCTGTAATTCTTTGCCACAATCTCTGTTTCAAAACAATAATAGCTTCTCTTCTTAAGTTCCTCAAACATCTCATTTAGCATCTCAACATATTCTGGGGGGTGGATATCACTTGGAGACATATTTAGAAGTTCTGATTTGTCATATCCCAAAAGGTCAGATGCAATCTGATTTGTTTCAATAAAATTCCCATCAAGTTCATGAATAAATATGGCATCACTCGCATTTTTGAAAACTGTTCTAAACTTCTCTTCACTTTCTTTCAATGCTTGCTCCGAATATTTCCTTTCTATTATGTGGCCCAATTTTTCTACTATGGCCAGAATTAATTTTCTTTCCGCTGTAAGAAAAGGCCCTTCTTCAAGTTCCGGTCTTTCTTCTAGATAAAAGATTTCAAGATTTCCTATGTTATTGGAATAATAGTTTATCGGCGCATCTAATTTCCACTTGGTCTCTATAAAATTAGCTGTCTTGAATTCTTGACCATCGAACTTAATTCTAGCACATGCTATTTCTGGGTACTTCCAACCAAGAGGTATTTTTTCTACGATCTTTTGAAATAATTCCTCAAGAGGTATATTTGGCATTTCATTTACTTTTGAGATATCGTATAGGCAGTTAAGTTCCTTTACACGCTCTTTCAGATTGTCAAGGAGAATGTCCTTTTCTTCCTCAAGCTCTTCTAATCTATTTTTTATTTTTTCAAGTTCACCTATTTTAGAGCGTTGTATATTAAGCTCTTCAATAAGTTCTTCCTTTGACCTGTCTTCATCTCTTTTCAAGTAATCACTTCAGTAATTAAATGGCCGAAATTATTTTGCAAATGTATAGTTTTGCATTAAATATGCCAACGACTTTAAAAGGATTTATATTCGAAAAAATGAAACTAAATACAAATACGTTAAGCTAAATATTAAAAACTTAATTACATTTCTATATTGGGGGAAGATTTCTACCTCATAAATCTAAGAGGACATTACAATGGAAAATCAATATTATTTTAATAAGAATGATCCTAAAGATATGGAAGAAGTTGTTAACACTGCAATAAGACTCATTAAAGAAGGTATAGAGTTTCAATTTTTAGAATTTGAATTAATAGGAAAAAATAAAATCATTACCTATTGTGAGATAACTGCGATTGAAGATTGAATTTTATTCTAACAGTAGCAGGCAGTAACTTGTGAAACACATGTCTTCTTTTGGGACTACTTTTAAGTCATATCCAGAATTCTTAGCCGTTTGATATACATCAATACCAACTCCTTCCATAGATGGTCTTGCGATTCTTCTGTTAGCGCATCCCCTCTTATCAAATTGAGTAGGGCTTTGAACTTGATCTGCACTGCAATTGTCACATAGTTTACAAGTACCTGCACCATATGCAAAAGCTTTGTACAATCCGCTAAGAAAGGCCTCTCTTTCCAACTCGGCCATTAGCTTTTGGATACCTCGCCATTCCATTCTGTCTTTAATCTCACCAAATTTTATTATCAAAGCTTTATTGTACTCCTTTAATATTTTTCTTGTCTGTTTCGGAGGCTGAACATAAGGGGGGCACGTATATTTCTTTCCGTATTGAGTACACCCAAACTCACATTTTTGCCTTACCCAATCATTAACAGAAATAGCTTCAATTGGAATTATTTTTGCAGAGGCCGCACCCTTACTAATAGCCATCTGAATTAATTTGTCGTATATTTCTTTCAATTTATCACTTTTATTTATATAAAATCTAGATTTATATAGTTTCCTAGGCCTATTTATATTTCAGTAAACGGAAAATCCCTTTAGATGGTTTGTAAATCTTCTCAGGAAAATTTTCAACAAGTTTCCAGACACATCCGTTGACAGTTTTCGGATGAAAAGCGGGATCTGATGCTTTAATCTTTGAAAGTAGCTCTGACCAGTGCAGACCTTCTGGATGCTTCTCAAGTAATTCAAATGCTTTTGCGTATATGCGTTCAGTGACTTTGGATGATTGCATACCTGGGGCCGTTGTTTTTACCACACTAAAGTCATTTATTATCATGTTAATAAATATTTTGTCAAATGGAAAGACATTGATTTTGACAGAGAGGTAATAAATCAAAAAATTGCAAAGGGTAACAAAGAAAGTGTTGGAATATACTTGCAATAAGTTAACAGTGCCCCAATATGAAATAGCATTAATTATAAAAACAAGTCTTACAATTTTAGGGTGGTGATTATATGGATATGCCACAAAATGTAATAGATCTAATTCAACAGCAGCATCTAGCATTTGTTTCAACATCAACTATAAATGGAATTCCAAATGTATCTCCCAAAGGAAGTATCTCTGTTCTAGATAAGAGTAAATTAGTCTTTGCAGAAATTGCTTCCCCACGTACAATATCAAACTTGAAGGATAATCCTAATATATCTCTGTATGTGCTTGACCGAGAAAATAACAGGGGGGTCCAGATAAAGGGGAAGGCAAGTTTGATGAACACTGGGCCAATATTTGAAAATATCTCCAAATTATTAAAGGAGAAGATGCCACAACTCCCGCCGGCAAATTATGCAGTCTTAATAGATGTAACAGAAATATTTCCCTATAAAATGTGATTTAATTTTTTATTTTATTTCATTATTCTTTATTTATCTACTATCAAATTTATTTTAATAAAACAGAATCAAAATCTATAAAAAATACTCCTAAGTCTTATTTTTAGTGACATTATGGAAATACAATTTGAGCGCATGGGCGAAGAGCATAGAACTGAAGTAATAGATATTTTTAACCATTATATTGAAAATGGATTTGCAGCATATCCTGAGAATAAGCTTCCATATGAATTTTATGACATGTTTCTTATAATTACGAAGGATTACCCCGCATTAGTGATTAAATCCAATAATAACGAAATAATAGGATTTGGATTTATACATTCTTATAGTCCTTTTTCAGTATTTAAAGAAACTGCAGAAATATCTTATTTTATTAAAGAAGAGGCAACTGGCCAAGGGATTGGTAAAAAGACTTTAGATTATATAGAATCTGAAGCTAAAAAACTGAACATATCTAGCATATTAGCTAGCATCTCTTCGCTAAACGAAGGAAGCATAAATTTTCATGAAAAAAATGGATTTAAAGAATGTGGAAGATTTGTAAAAATAGGAAAAAAATTTGATAAATACTTTGATGTAGTATGGATGCAAAAAATGTTATAAATTTTTTATTCAATTCTTTTTGATTATTCTAACATATTTATAAATAAAAAATATTACTTTGATATCTGGTGCCCAAATGAAATGCCCTATGTGTGGATATGACACGTCTTTAAATTATTGCCCAAATTGTGGCACATATCCGTTAGAACAAGAAATAATAAAATGTCCAAAATGTGGTCATGAAAACAGTAAAGGTTTATTTTATTGTTCAAGATGCGGTATTTCTCTAATGACATATACAGTTAATGATAACTCAAATCTTGGAAAAGAAAAGGGCACTAAAGATTATTCTCAGAAAATTGAAAGGGACGAGATTCATAAAAAGAGAATCCGGAGTATTATGTCGATTCTTCTTGGTGCGATGCTTCTCCTTGCTATTTCTTATTATATTGGATTGTTTAATAATCCAAACACACCACTAGAGCATCAACTCCCTCAGTCTTATAATGCGATTATAACAACAAAGATTACAAACATTGACGCTGAAGTTGGAGAGGCGCAACTTTGGATTGCTCTACCAGTTAATTGTGGGACTCAACAAAACGTATCCGTTATAAGCATAGATCCAGAACCTGATCAAATTATCCTAGCCCCCAAGACGTGTACAAAGATATGTTACTGGGATTTTAATAATTCTCTACCAACTAATTCTACTCTCACAATAGTTCAAAATATATCTTTCACGGCCAACCCTTTCACAACTCCAATAGATTCTTCTAAAATAGAAGCTTATGACTATTCTTCAAGCTTGTATAAAGAATACACAAAACCAAGCCAAAGAGTTGAGGCGGATGATCCTGGAATTATTGCCATATCAAAAGCTGTAGTAGGAAATGAAACTAATCCTTATAAAAAAGCTGATCTAATATACGGTTGGGTAGTAAAAAACATTACATATGAGATACAGGAGCAGGAGTTAGGTGCAAGATACGCATTTTACAATAGAAAAGGGGATTGTACTGAGTTTGCCACCCTCTTTGTTGCTATGTGCCGCTCTCAAGGTATCCCTGCAAGGTTAGTCCATGGTTACCTTTATGATTCAGATACTTCAGCAGGACATATGTGGGCAGAGTTTTATTTGCCCCCCTATGGATGGGTACCTGCAGATCCTACAGGGGACCATACAACAAAAAGCAGATTTTTCTTTGGACGCCTGGGGAGTAATGTTTTAATACTCTCTAAGGGAAATGTTGGTTTATCAACAAACTATTCAGAAGATAACCCTTTTGCATTTAGCTATATTGCCTATTATAAAAGTTATAACTCTGGCAAACTAATTTTTGACAACAATGCTGAAATAAAAAAGATAAACTCTTAGTTAATCTTCATCACGTATAAAAGACCCCACGGGCCTCCCTGGATAGTTTATTATGGACATTATTTCTCTCATTGGCAGTGTCTTTTCTATAGGGGGTGCAACTATAGGCCTACTAAGAACAGAGAGAGATTTATCAGTAAAGTTTGGAACAAATATGTTGGTGTCATTTATTGCAATCATGTTTATAGCTTCATTTTTAGGGTAAACATACTGGGAAATCATTTTGGGGCTTCCTATATTATTAATATCATATATGCTTATCTTTCCATTTCCATTCAAACCAGTTGCTAAAAACATCAAATCCCCTTTTGTATCAACTACTGTGCCACCACCATTAGGCACAACTCCTGGTATCTCAAAATTGGACAGGATTATATTCATATTGTTTGGATTTGAAACGTCAACTATATGCATTCTATTTAAACTGTATTCTTGTACATATGCATAATTTCCATAGACTCTTACTGGGACTACCATACTGCCAACTTTGACGCTACTTATAAGTACAGGAACGGAAGGATTTGAGATATCATAGCACCTTAATTCTGAAGTATCGTATTTTGTTATGAATGCATATTTGCCTTCTATATCCACCCCACCTGCAGAAAATCTTGTTATACTCAGTAAAGAAGGAGAAACTTTGTCTGCAGTATTAACTAATACTAACCCTTCTCCTTGGCTTCCAGCCATTGCAATAACTGTTCCTTCATCATTTACATCGATGTTAAACATTTGTCTATATCCACCAAAGAAATTTTTTGAACTAACAGTAGAGATACCCGAGTTACTTAAGCTTGCAATAATTAGATTTCCAGTATTTAGTGCTGCATAAGCGTAACCATTCCTAATCCTAACTGCATTTGGGCCATTATAGACTGAAACATGTCCAACATATTTTGGATTCTTAGGGTCAGATACATTGTAAAGGAATAGGGCTCCAGGATTCGCATGCCAGTTCATAACGGCAAACTGGCCTTCTACATCCACATATTTTGGTTTAGAAAAACCTTGAGTAACAGTGTTTTTTCCAACTTCTTCAATTATAAAAGTGAAATCGCCATTGTTTGAGCTTACTGGCGGGATCAAAGCACAAATAGAGCATAAAATAATAACAATAAAGAGCAAAGAACCGAATTTAGCCACAAAATAACCTCTAGCGTGTATGTAAAAGTTCAAAATTTTGTTCATTTTTAAAGTTAACGATTAATTAATTAGTCCATCCCATTTTCTTCTCTTTTTTTCTTCATTATTTTCATTAAGGTATCATGAGAATCAGGTGATTCTGACTGGATAGAATCAATGAATTTTAATCTATCTGCCATTACTTCTAAACTTCCGAAATAATTGGATATTTCGCCTATCTCTCTATTCAAAGATTTGTCTTTTATAGAAGAGTCTAACCAGTTCCTAATCTCAGAAAGCCCCATTGCACAATCTTCTATATCCGTAAGTTTTTCTTCAAATGATTTTTCATTTAATGAATTCAAAGAAATGTTGGTGATCAAGCTGCATTTTTTAGAGATAGTATGTACTTTTTCCTTAAGCTCTTTATCACTTTCAATCTCTATTTCTTTATCGATTTGTTCAAACTCATCGCAGCTCCTTTTTAAATTTGTAAGTAGAAACTCTTTTACTTTCTTTTTATCAATTGGGGCATTGTTCTCAGGAGATCCATCTAAAATAAATAATCACCTTTCATGTTTTAGGGATGTGATTAAAAGATAATATTTTGATGTTAAGATAGATTATAAGAGTTTCTTTTAGATTGTAT
>LNGC01000057.1 GCA_001587715.1 Candidatus Methanofastidiosum methylothiophilum
ACCGGCAAAAACCGCCACTCCCAAGATCGACGCGGTTGCCACGCCGGTGCGCCCCGCCAGTTACACCCTGAAGAGCGGCGAGTGGCTGGTGTGCATTGCCCGGCGCTATAATCTCGATCTCAGCAGCTTCCTGTCAGCCAACGGCTACACCCTGGCGTCGCGGCCGAGCGCCGGGACGGTGTTGAAGATCCCGCAGAGCGGCACCTGGAACCCCGCCAACGGCGACCGCGCCCTCATTTCGCACCCGACCACCTACACGGTCAAATCCGGCGACACGATCTACACCATCGCCTGCGGATTTGGCGATGTGGCGCCGGAACAAATCGCCCAGGCAAACGGGTTGAAAGAACCCTACACCCTCACGCCGGGGCAGACGCTGAACATCCCGTAAACTTCTGGCGATTGTGAACCGAGCCTTGACCGGCGGATGACTTCCGGTCAAGGCTTTTGGTTTTAACCCACCCTGGGAATGCGCTGACGGGCGGCGATTTTACGGTACAATACTTCCAATCTTCATGGAGGACATGCCGATGACGAATTTTCGTGAATTGAGGCGCGAGACCGTCTATAGCGGGCGCGCCTTCGCTGTGGAGCGGGTTACCTTCATCCTGCCGGATGACCGTGAACGTACATACGACCTGGTCGATCACCGCGGTTCGGTGACGGTGATTCCACTGGATGCTGGCGGTCGCATCCTGTTCGTCACCCAGTACCGGCTGGGGGCTGGCGCGGCGCTGCTGGAGCTGCCTGCCGGGGTGAACGATGGCGAAGACCCGGCGGAATGCGCCGCTCGCGAAATCCGCGAGGAGACCGGCATGGCAGCCGGGAAGCTGCAATTACTGGGCAGTTTCTACCTGGCGCCGGGCTATTCCAACGAGTACATGCACATCTTCCTGGCGACCGACCTGCATCCCGAGCCGCTGGCAGCGGACGATGATGAGTTTCTGACGGTGAGCGCCATCCCGGCGGCGGAAGCGTTAGCCATGGCGCGCCGCGGTGAGATTCACGACGGTAAAACCCTGGCGGCATTGTTCTTAGCGGAGACGCATTTGCTGCCTGGAAGTCAAAGCACTCAAAACTGACAACTTACTATGGATTCCATGACCTATGATACTGGATTGATTAGACAACGTGGTGATAGACTCATTGTTTGAGTGTTTCACAAATAAACTGGCTTGCCAGTCTTTATGGATCCCAATTACGGAGTACCTACAATGAAACGTGACATGGTAACAATCGATGCAAATGAGGCGGTCGCCTATGTGGCATACCGCCTCAATGAGGTGATCGCCATTTACCCGATTACCCCTTCTTCCGGGATGGGTGAGTTCTCTGACGAATGGTCTGCCAAGGGCATTCCGAACCTGTGGGGAACAGTGCCGCTGGTGGTGGAGATGCAATCAGAAGGCGGCGCAGCAGGCGCAGTGCACGGCGCGCTGCAAACCGGCTCGCTGACCACCACTTTCACCGCCTCGCAGGGCTTGCTGCTGATGATCCCGAACATGTACAAGATCGCCGGCGAATTGACTCCGGCGGTGATCCACGTATCCGCCCGCACGGTGGCGACGCATGCGCTGTCTATTTTCGGCGATCACTCGGACGTAATGGCAACCCGGCAGACGGGTTTTGCCCTGCTGGCATCCCGCTCGGCGCAGGAAGCGCACGACATGGCGTTGATCAGCCAGGCTGCCACGCTGAAGAGCCGGGTGCCGTTCCTGCACTTCTTCGATGGCTTCCGCACCTCCGCCGAGGTGAACAAGATCGAGCAGCTCACGGCGGATGACCTGCGGGCGATGATCGATGAGCGCTTGATTGCCGAACACCGCGCCCGCGCCCTTACCCCGGATCGCCCGGCGCTGCGCGGTACGGCGCAAAACCCGGATGTATTCTTCCAGGCGCGCGAGACGGTCAACCCCTTCTATGCCAAAACCCCCGCCATCGTGCAGGAGGTGATGGATCAGTTTGCCAAAGTCGCCGGGCGCAGTTACCATCTTTTCGATTATGCCGGAGCGGCGGATGCCGAGCGGGTGGTCATCCTGATGGCTTCCGGCGCCGAGACGGCGGAAGAGACTGCTCATTACCTGGTGAACCAGGGTGAAAAGGTCGGCGTCATCACCGTGCGGTTGTACCGTCCGTTCTCGGTGGAGCATTTGATGAAAGCGCTGCCGGCGACAGTCAAGACCATTGCCGTCCTCGACCGCACCAAGGAACCCGGCGCGGCTGGCGAACCGTTGTACCAGGATGTGATCACCGCCTGCAATGAAGCGCTGGCGCAGGGCATTGCCCCGTTCAAGACCATGCCGCGCATCGTCGGCGGGCGCTACGGACTGTCCTCCAAGGAATTCACCCCGGCGATGGTCAAGGCGGTGTTTGATGAGCTCAAGCAAGCCAATCCCCGCAACCATTTCACCATCGGCATCAACGATGATGTCAGCCATACCAGCCTGGCGTATGATCCGCATTTCTCCATCGAAGCGGATGATGTGGTGCGCTGTCTGTTCTTCGGGCTGGGGGCGGATGGCACGGTGGGCGCCAATAAGAACTCGATCAAGATCATCGGTGAAGAGACCAACTTCGGCGCCCAGGGTTACTTCGTTTATGACTCCAAGAAGTCCGGTCAGGTGACCATCTCGCACCTACGCTTTGGACCACGCCCCATCCGGGCGCCTTACCTGATCGGCGAAAACAATGCCAACTTTGTCGCCTGCCACCAGTTCACCTTCCTGGAGCGGGTGGATATGCTCAAATACGCCAAACCCGGCGGCGTGTTCCTGCTCAACAGCATCTATGGACCGGACGAGGTGTGGGATCACCTGCCGCGCGAGGTGCAGGAGGACATCATCCGCAAACAACTGCGCTTCTATGTCATCGATGGGTACAAGGTGGCGGAGCGCACCGGCATGGGCGGGCGGGTCAACACCATCATGCAGACGTGCTTCTTTGCCATCAGCAATGTGCTGCCGAAGGACGAAGCCATCGCCCAAATTAAGAAGATGATCCTGAAAACCTATGGCAAGCGCGGCGAAGCGGTGGTGCAGCAGAATTACAACGCGGTGGATCAATCGCTGGAGCATTTGCTGGAAGTGAAAGTGCCCGGCAAGGTCACCAGCCAGATCACCCGCCGCCCGGCTGTGCCGGAGGATGCGCCGGAATTCGTCAAGAATGTGCTGGGTCCGATCACCGCCTTTGCCGGTGATTCGCTGCCGGTGAGCGCCTTCCCGCTGGATGGCACCTTCCCCACCGGCACCTCGCAGTGGGAGAAGCGCAACATTGCCCTGGAAATCCCGGTCTGGGAGCCTGATCTGTGCATCCAGTGTGGGAAGTGCGCTTTTGTCTGCCCGCATGCGGTCATCCGCATGAAGGTATATGATCCCAAGCACCTGGAAAATGCTCCGGCGACCTTCAAATCCATTGATGCCAAGTTCCGCGAGCTGCCGGGCACCAAATTCACCATCCAGGTGGCTCCGGAAGACTGCACCGGTTGCGCCCTGTGTGTGGAAGCCTGCCCTGCCAAGGATAAGACCAACGTCAGCCGCAAAGCCATCAACATGGCGGATCAATTGCCGCTGCGCGAACCTGAACGGGCGAACTGGGAATTCTTCCTTGAATTGCCGGAAGTGGACCGCACCGCGCTAGCATTCAACACGGTGAAGAACAGCCAGGTGCTGCAACCGCTGTTCGAGTTCTCCGGCGCTTGCGGCGGCTGCGGCGAGACGCCCTACCTCAAGCTGATTACTCAGCTCTTTGGCGACCGCATGGTAGTGGCGAACGCCACCGGCTGCTCGTCCATCTATGGCGGCAACCTGCCGACCACGCCGTGGAGTTTTAACAAGGACGGGCGCGGTCCGGCGTGGTCGAACTCGCTGTTCGAGGACAATGCCGAATTTGGGCTGGGAATGCGCCTGACGCTTGACAAGCAGGAGGAATTTGCCCGCGACCTGCTGCCGCAGATGGCAGCCGAACTCGGCGAGACACTGGTCAATGAACTGCTGAACGCCGACCAGAGCAACGAGGCAGGTCTCGCCAGCCAGCGCGAACGGGTGGCGCTGCTCAAGCAAAAGCTGGCGGTCAGCAAAGACCCGCGGGCGTTCATGCTGGCATCGGTGGCGGACTCACTGGTGCGCAAGTCGGTGTGGATCATCGGCGGCGACGGCTGGGCGTACGACATCGGCTATGGCGGGCTGGATCATGTGCTGGCTTCCGGGCGCAATGTCAACATCCTGGTGCTGGACACCGAGGTGTACTCGAACACCGGCGGGCAGGCATCCAAGTCCACGCCGCGGGCGGCAGTGGCGAAGTTCGCCGCCAAAGGCAAGGGCATGCCCAAGAAAGACCTGGGCATGATTGCCATGGCATACGGGTATGTCTATGTTGCCAAAGTGGCGATGGGCGCCAATGACCTGCAAACCCTGCGGGCGTTCATCGAGGCGGATGCCTACGCCGGTCCGTCGCTGGTGATTGCCTACAGTCACTGCATCGCCCACGGCATTGACATGCGCAAGGGTCTCGACCAGCAGCGGCTGGCGGTGCAATCCGGCATCTGGCCGCTGTACCGCTACAACCCGGCGCTGATCGACGAGGGCAAGAACCCCTTGCTGCTCGACTCCAAGGATCCGACGGTATCGGTGGAAGATTACGCCTACAACGAGACGCGCTACCGCATGCTGCTGCAAAGCGATGAAGCGCGCGCCGAATTGCTGATGAAATCGGCGGTGGAAGATGTGCGCAAGCGCTGGGAGCTGTACAAGCAGATGGCTGCTATCCAGTATGGCGCGCCGGAAAAAACCGAATAACTCAGATCGACCGGGTGCGGTTTTTTGCGCCCGGTCGTTGATAAAAAGGAGAGACTCACCATGCCTGACCTTTCGACAACTTATCTTGGACTGCATCTGAAAAATCCGATCGTGGCTTCGGCTTCGCCGCTTTCGAAGAAGGTGGAGACGGTCAAGAAGATGGAAGATGCCGGCATCGGCGCGGTAGTGATGTATTCGCTGTTCGAGGAGCAGATCACCCATGAAAGCCTGGCGCTGCATCATTACCTGGAGCGCGGCACGGAATCGCACGCTGAGGCGCAGACCTACTTCCCCGACCTGGAGAAATACAATGTCGGTCCGGAGAAGTATCTGGAACTGGTGCAGGCGCTCAAAGCGGCGGTGCAGATCCCGGTCATCGGCAGCCTGAACGGCGTTTCGGTCGGCGGCTGGGTGGACTATGCCAAGAAGATCGAGCAGGCAGGCGCCGACGCGTTGGAACTGAACATCTACAACATCCCCACCCGCATGGATGTCCCGGCGGCGGATGTGGAGCAGGAGTACATCGACCTGGTGACCGAAGTGCGCAAGCAGGTGAAGATTCCGCTGGCGGTCAAGCTGGGGGCGCAGTTCACGGCGCTGCCGAATTTTATCAGCCGGTTGGCAGCCGCCGGCGCCAACGGGGTGGTGTTGTTCAACCGCTTTATCCAGCCTGATCTGGATATCGAGACGCTGGAGGTCGTCCCGCACCTCAAGTTGAGCACCTCCGATGAGCTGCGCCTGCCGCTGCGCTGGGTGGCGATTCTCTACGGACGGCTCAAGGCAGATCTGGCGCTGACCGGCGGCGTACACACGACAGAAGACCTGGTCAAGTCCATCCTGGCGGGCGCCAGCGTGGCGATGATTGCCTCGGAGTTCATCGCCAAGGGCATGGGGCGGATCAGCGAGCTGGTCAGCGAGCTGGACAAATGGCTGACCGAGTACGAGTACAAGTCGGTCAAACAGATGCGCGGCAGCATGAGCCAGCAGAATGTTGGCGATCCGACGGCATTCGAGCGGGCGAACTACATGAAGGCGCTGACGAGTTACGATAATCGCAAGTGGTAGCGTGATTCGAAAGGGTGTTTTTGGCAGTCATCTCTTGGCAAAAACACCCTTCTTTTTCCTTGACACTAGAACATAAATTCTATACAATAAGGTTGTGAACCTCCTGCAACGTCTTCAAGCCGCGCTGGGCAGGCTGAAAAAGCGTTCTGCCGCGTTGCGCTTTGATTCCGAACTGGTGCAGCATGTCCAGGCGCTGGCTGCCCGCGAGCGGCGCCCGCCGGATGAGCTTGCCAGCGCCTTGCTGGCGCAGGCGCTCAACGAACATCAACTCGCCGAGGAGGCGCTGGCGACCTGGCACACGCTGACGCCGCGCGAGCGGGATGTGGCGGCGTTGATCTGCCTGCGCTATTCCACGCAGCAGGTGGCGGCGCGGCTGGTCATCTCGCCGGAGACGGTGAAGAGTCACATGCGCAGCATCCTGGCGAAATTCGGCGTGCCCAACCGCGCCGAGCTGCGCCGCTGCCTGGACAATGTGGATTTTTCCGCCTGGGAGTGAGAAAAGAGAAAACCGCGAAGGCGGAAAGAAAAGAGATAACCGCGCCGACGCGAAGAACTCCAAGCAAGATAAGGAAAATCAAGAAATCTGCAATAATCTGCGGTTGTGTAGGGGCGAGGCAGCGCCCCGCCCGGAAAGAATAGGGGCGGAACGCCCTCCCCCCACGGGTTAACCCCTTTGGCGCGCCAGGTTCACCCCGGCGTGGGATAGGTTTTTCCGCGGCGGGCGGTTATCATGGAAGCATGAACGCCCTCGACCTCCCCCTCACCAACCGGCTGATTGCGGTCATCGCGCCGCGTGCCGCTCACCCGCTGATGCTGGACCTGGCGGCGCGGCTGGCGGTGCGCGGTCCGCTGCGGGTGCTGGATGGCGGTAACCAGTTCAACGTCTATCCGGTTGCCCGCGCCCTGCGCCGCCAGACCACCCGGCTGGAGGCGGCGCTGGCGGGCATCCGCCTGTCGCGCGCCTTCACCTGTTACCAAATGGAGGCGCTGCTGGCGGAGACCGCCGCCGAACCGCTGCCCACGCTGGCGCTGGACGTGCTCTCGACGTTCTACGACGAGAACGTCAAGCCCGGCGAGTGCCGCCGCCTGTTCGCCATCTGCCTGAACCACCTGCGCCGGTTGAGCGCCCGCGCCCCGGTGGTCGCCAGCGTCCGCCTGCCGGGCGAGGAATTCCGCGACCGCCTGCCGCTGGTGGAGAGCCTGCGCCGGGCGGCGGCGGAGGTGTGGGAGTTCAGCGAGCCGGAGCCGCTGCCGCCGCCGGCAGAACTGCCCCTGGGCAGCCGCCCCGAGCCTTTACAATTGTTGTAATTTCATCTCTCATCCTCCCGTTTAATCCTTTCTCCCTTCTCCTTTATGGGTCGCACACTTCCTTCTATCACTACCACCTTTCACGAAGAGCAAGCCGCCTTCGATCGCTTCCGCCGCGCCCTGCGCCGCAGCGATCAACTGGCGCTGGACGATCTCTTCGCTGGCGCCCAGCAGCACATCGCCGCGGCGGCGTATGCCGCCCACGCCCTGCCGATGGAGATGTTCCTGCTTGCCATGCTGCTAGAGGAGCACAAACAAGTGCTGCAGCTGCGCCGCCTGGTGGAGGAGCTGACCGCCGATGATGAGCGCCCGGCGCCGCGGCTGGCTGCTTGATCTCTACGAGGACCCGGCGGGCGGCATCACCCTGTGGCTGCTTGCCGACGACGGCAGGCGGCTGCACCTGCGCCAGGAGTTCCCGGTCACTTTTTACGCCGGCGGGGAAGCGGGGCAATTGCGCGCCCTGTGGCGCTGGCTGAGCGAACAGCAGCCCGCCCCGCGCCTTGCCCGCGCCGAGCGCCGCGACCTCTTCCTGCCCGGCTTGCAGACCGTGCTGGCGGTGGAGTGCGCCGACCCGGCAGCCGCGACCAGTTTGTTCCGCCGGGTGGCTCAATGCTTCCCCGACCTGACCTACTACGATGCCGATTTGCCGCTGGCGCTGCGCCACGCTGGGCGGTATGGCAGTTTTCCGCTGGCGCGCTGCCAGGTCACGGTGGATGGCGGCGGCTGGGTGACGGACTGGCAGTCGCTGGATACACCCTGGGAACTCGACCCGCTGCCGCCGCCGCTCTCGATCCTCACCCTGGAACCGGATGGCGATCCGCAGCGGCGCACGCCGGGCTACCTGCTGGCAGGAGCGGCGGGTCGCACCACCTGCCTGGCGCTTGATCCGCCCCGCCCGCTGCTGATCAACCTGCGCGCCCTGCTGGAGCGTCACGACCCGGATGTGCTGCTGACCGCCTGGGGCGATACCTGGCTGCTGCCGCGGCTGGAAGCGCTGGCGGAGGAGCATCACCTGCCGCTGCCGCTCAGCCGCCACCCCGGGCGCGCCAGCGAACGCCGCGCCGAGCGCACCTATTTCTCCTACGGGCAGATTATCTACCGCGGCAGCCAGGTGCATCTCTTCGGGCGCTGGCACATCGACCGCTGCAACGCCACGCTGTGGGAGGATTACAGCCTGGCAGGCACGCTGGAAGCCGCCCGGGTGACCGCCCTGCCGGTGCAGAACGCCGCCCGCACCTCGCCAGGCACGGGAATCTCCGCCATGCAGATCGTCACCGCGCTGCGGCTGGGGGTGCTGGTGCCCTGGCGCAAGCAGCAGGCGGAACGCCCCAAAACCGCCCTCGATTTGCTGCACCGCGATCAGGGCGGCTTGATCTATCAGCCGCTGGTGGGCGTTCACGCCCATGTGGGCGAGATCGACTTCATCTCCATGTACCCGGGCATCATGGTGCGCTGTAACATCTCGCCGGAGGTGCCGCCGCCGGGACCGCTTTCTCCCGCCGATGACCGCCCCGGGCTCATCCCGCAGACGCTGGCGCCGCTGCTGGCGAAACGGGTGGCGCTGAAGCATGAGCTGGCGCAACTGCCGGGCTGGCATCCGCAGCGCAAGGCACTCAAGGCGCGCTCCTCGGCGCACAAGTGGCTGCTGGTGACCTGCTTCGGCTACCTGGGGTATAAAAACGCCCGCTTTGGACGCATCGAAGCCCACGAGGCGGTCACTTCGTCCGGGCGGGAGGCGCTGCTGCGTGCCAAGGAAGCCGCCGAAGACCTGGGCTTCACCGTCTTACATCTTTATGTGGATGGTATGTGGGTGCAGCGGGCGGGCGCCCGCGACCCGGCAGACTTCACCTCGCTGCTGGAGGAAATTGCCAGCCGTTGCGGTCTGCCGATTGCGCTGGAAGGGGTGTACCGCTGGGTGGTGTTCCTGCCCTCGCGGGTGGATGCCCGCCTGCCGGTCGCCAACCGCTATTTTGGCGTCTATCAGGACGGTTCGCTGAAGGTGCGCGGCATCGAAGCCCGCCGACGCGACACTGCGCCGTTCATCGCCGAGAGCCAGATGGAACTGCTGCAATGGCTGGCGCGCGCCGAGAGCCTGGAACAGGTGGCGGACTACCTGCCCGGCGCGCTGGAATTGCTGCGCCGCCGGGTGCGCCGCCTGCGGCGCGGCGAGGTGCCGTTGGAACAGTTGCTGGCAGGGCTTAAGCTCAGCCGCCAGCTCGAAGCCTACAAGACGCCTTCGGCGGCGGCGCGGGCTGCCCGGCAGCTCCAACAGGCAGGCAAGGAGGTGCGTCCCGGTCAACGCATCCGCCTGCTCTACCTGCGCGGCGAGCCCGGCGTGCACGCCTGGGATCTGCCTGCTCCCCCCGACCGGCGGGCGCTGGATGTGGATTATTACGTCCGGCTGCTGCTGCGGGCGGGGGCGGCAATCCTCGCGCCGTTTGGCATCCCGGAGGACGAACTGCCCGCCCGGCTGATGGGCGAGCCGCGCCCGCAGCTCCTGCAACCCGTCAGGGGCGAGCCAGGTGCTGCGGCAACCCTGGATCTGCCCAGCGCCATAGACCTGCGCGTTGCCTCTGCCTGAATCGCCGTTGTTTTCTCTATGGGGCAGGGTGAGGGCAAGAACCCATGCCCGTGCGAAAACCTGCTGTTCCCTTACCCACTGGGAGAGGGCGGGATGAGAGTAAAATCCTACGGCTGCATGAAGCGCAGCCACCAGCCGCCGAAGTAGGGCGCGCCGTTCTCGGCAACGCAATCCGGCGGAGTGAGGTTGGTCACCAGCTCGCCGCCATCGCCGACCTGGGCAGTGTAGGTGACGCCTTCTACCATCTCGAAATCGGCATAGCCCGGGCTGATCTGCGGGGCAAGACCGGTGAAGAAGTAGCTCTCGCCGCCCTGCCAGGTGACATGAATGCGCATACCGGGAACCGGGACGCCCGCCGAGTTCTGCACCTCAAATTCGAGCAACAGGGGCTGCGCCGGGTTGCACACCTTCACCTTCTCCGCCAGCATGAAGGGCGCGCCCAGGGTGGGCACCGGTGTGCCGGTCGGGCGCGGGGTGAAGGTGAACACCGGCGTGAAGGTCGGTGTGGCGGTCCAGATGCCGAGGTTGGGATCGTTGGTCGGGGTGGGGGTGAGCGCCAACGGGTCTATGGTGGGAGTGGCGATCGGTATGGTGGGGGTGATGATCACC
>LNGC01000058.1 GCA_001587715.1 Candidatus Methanofastidiosum methylothiophilum
TATAATGTTCAGCATCTGTCCTCAAATGTAATTGATCCGGCAAGTAGAGTTTGCATCTCAACTATCCAAAGAGTCTACTCAATGCTTAGGGGCGAAATCGAAATGGAAGGCGAAGCTGAAGAGCAGTCACTTTTTGACCAAGATATTGATGGTGCGCCAGTTGATGTTTGTTACAATCCTTACATCCCAATTGAAACATTTGATTTTATTATAACAGATGAGTGCCACAGATCGATTTACAATCTCTGGAGGCAAGTTTTAGAATATTTTGATGCGTTTATTATTGGCCTTACAGCCACACCTTCAAAGCAGACCCTTGGATTTTTTAATCAGAATCTTGTGATGGAGTATAATCATGAGAGAGCAGTTGCAGACGGGGTAAACGTTGGATATGATGTCTATAGAATTAATACTGCGATAACTGAGAAGGGAAGCAGTGTAGAAGCAGGGTTTTACATTGATAAAAGGGACAGATTGACAAGGCAGGTCAGATGGGAGTCCCTTGACGAAGAATTAAAGTATGAGGGAAGAGATCTGGATAGATCAGTTGTTGCACCGGATCAGATAAGAACTGTGATAAAAACATTTAAGGGAAGATTATTTACCGAAATATTTCCGGGCAGAAAAACAGTGCCTAAGACTCTAATTTTTGCAAAGGATGATTCGCATGCAGAGGATATTGTAAATATAATTAGGGAAGAGTTTGGCCAGGGAGATGAATTCTGTAAAAAGATTACTTACAGGACAATGGGTGAGAAACCTGAAGACCTGATTGCAAGTTTCAGGAACTCTTACAATCCAAGAATAGCTGTTACTGTGGATATGATATCAACTGGTACTGACATAAAACCTTTAGAGTGCCTTATATTCATGAGGGATGTTAAATCAAGAGTTTATTTCGAACAGATGAAAGGTAGGGGAACAAGAGTGATTAATCCCACAGATTTACAGATGGTAACTTCTGATGCAAGAAATAAAACTCATTTTGTAATAATAGATGCTGTTGGAGTATGTGAAACAGACAAAACGGACTCAATGCCTCTTGAGAGGGCAAGAAATGTACCCTTGGAAAAGTTGCTTATGGGTATGGCCCTAAGAAAAAAGAACAAAGATATGATAACTTCTCTTGCAGGTAGACTTTCGAAGATTGACTTAGAGATGAACGAAAAGGAAAAGCAGGAGATTCAAAAGATATCTGGAAAAAACATGAACGAGATTGTAAATGAACTTCTCGATGCTGTTGATCCAGACAAAACTATTGAAACAGCACGAAAGATGTTCGATACTACTGAGCCAACAAAGGAGCAGTTAAACAAAGCCACAGAAGAACTTCTAGATAAAGCAAGTAAACCATTTGATAATCCAAAGTTTAGGTCAAAGATAATAGAGATAAAAAAGAAGAATGAGCAGATAATTGATAACATAAGTAAGGATGAAGTTTTATTTGCAGGATTTGATGACCTTGCAGCAGAAAAGGCAAGAATAATTGTAAATGATTTCAAGAACTTTATTGAAGAAAATAAGGATGAATTGACAGCACTTCAGATTATTTATAGCAATCCCTACCCAACAAGATTTCTAACTTATGACGCTATTAAAGAGCTTGCTGAAGCGATAGAAAAGCCACCTTATTATCTTACAACTGATAAGTTATGGGCGGCTTATGAAAAACTAGAGAAATCTAAGGTTAGGGGTGCTGGACCTCATAAGTTACTTACGGATATTGTATCTCTTTTAAAATTTGAACTTGGAGAAATACAGATACTTGAACCTTTTTCATATACTGTTGACAAGAGATTTGAAGAGTGGGTATCAAACAAGAAGAAGCAAGGGGTGACTTTTACTAGTGAGCAGTTAGAATGGCTAAAGATGATAAAAGACCACATTGCAACTTCAATGAGCATAACTAAAGATGATCTTGAGCAGACTCCATTTCATAATAAGGGCGGACTTGTAAAAGCGAATAAAATCTTTGAGGGGAAGATAGATAAGGTAATGGAAGAGCTACAGAAAGCATTGGTGAGCAAGTGAATGGTGAGCTACCCAAAGGTTGGGTTTGGACTAGTCTAGGGGAGATTGCACTTAAATTAAGGTCAGGTGGGACCCCTCTTAAAAAGATGAATGAATATTACGAAAATGGAACTATTCCTTTTGTAAAAATAGAAGATATTACTTCTTCTCATAAGTTTCTATACAAAGCTGCCACATATATTACCAAAGAAGGATTGGATAATTCATCTTCCTGGATTGTTCCAGAAAATTCTTTACTTTATTCAATGTATGCTAGCTATGGAATGCCAATAATAAACAAAATTGAAGTTGCAACTAATCAAGCGATTATTGCATTCATACCTCCTAAGGGCCTTATAGAATTGGATTATATTTACTATTACCTTTTATCTATAAGGCAATCTCTTAAATCAAAAATCAGAGGAACTACTCAAGAAAATCTAAATGCAAAAATTGTAAGTAATATTCAAATCCCTCTTCCTCCTTTAGCTGAACAGCAAAGAATAGTGAGCAAGATAGAAGAGCTTTTCACAAATCTTGATAAAGGTGTTGAATCCATAAATTCAGTCAAATACAAACTTAAAATATATCGCCAAGCTATCTTAAAATATGCAATGGAAGGAAAACTCACTGAGAAGTGGAGAGAAAAAAACAAAAATAAGATTGAATCTGCTTCAATTCTTTTAGAAAAAATAAAAGAAAAATCAATCAACAAAAATCTTAAATTAATGCCTATTGATTTATCCACTTTGTCTGAAATACCGAATAATTGGGAATGGGTAAGATTAGGAACTGTAATGGATATGACATCTGGGAAGGCATTCAAAAAAATAGAATACTCTAATGGAGGACTTAAATTACTTCAGATAACCAATGTATCTTTTGGGAGGATTAAGTGGGACAACATTGAATATTTACCTTTTGATTATGGATTATTAAATGAGAATTTATTATTAAAAGCAGGAGACATACTAATGGCTCTTAATAGGCCTATTTTGAATGGTGAACTAAAAATTGGAATGGTGAAAGAAAAAGACTTGCCATCTATTTTATATCAAAGAGTAGGAAGATTTGATTTATTCTATAAAGAAATTAAGGACTATATTTATTTTTATTGTCATTCTCCTTTTTTCATAAATAAATTGAAAAATTCGTTACAAGGTGTTGATCAACCATTTATTAATAAACCAAGATTACTTGAAATTACTGTTCCACTTCCCCCTCTCGAAGAACAAAACATAATAGTTGAACGGATAGAACAACTATTCTCTCTTGCTGACTACATTGAAGAAACAGTCAATTCTAAACTAGAACAATCCAAAACTCTCCGCCAAAGTATCTTAAAAAAAGCCTTTGAAGGAAAGCTTGTCCCACAAGATCCAAATGACGAGCCTGCAGAAATCCTCTTAGAGAAAATAAAAAAGCAAAGATTAAATAAAGAAAAAATTGTTCAGGAGAAGTTGGTATAATGTCTAACGAATCAATGGCAGTTCAAAAGCTCTGGAACTATTGTAATGTCCTGAGAGACGATGGCGTAAGCTATGGCGATTATGTAGAGCAGTTAACTTACTTATTATTTCTTAAAATGGACGATGAGCAAACTAAACCTCCTTTTAACAGAGTATCAAAGATCCCAAAAAATCTAAACTGGGAAAGTCTCCTAAAAAAAGATGGCGATGAGCTTGAAGTTCATTATAGGCATATCCTAGAATCCCTAGGGAAAGAAAAAGGAATGATAGGCGTCATCTTCAGAAAAGCCCAGAACAAGATCCAGGACCCTGCAAAACTAAAGAGGCTAGTCATGCTTATCGAGGGAGAAGAAACCTGGATGGGAATGGGAATCGATGTGAAGGGTGCAATCTATGAAGGGTTGTTACAGAAAAATGCAGAAGATACGAAAAGTGGTGCTGGGCAGTACTTTACTCCAAGGGCTTTAATCAAAGCAATGGTTGAAGTCATACAGCCAAAGCCGGGAGAAACTATATGTGACCCGGCATGCGGTACTGGAGGGTTTCTTTTAGCCTCTCACGATCTAATCTCAAAATACCCACTAGACATTGAACAGAAACAATTTTTAAGAGAAGGGACGTTTCACGGCTGGGATATTGTCGATAGTGTTGTAAGACTCTGCACAATGAATCTCTACCTTCATGGGATTGGAGGAGAAGATAGTCCAATAGTAACTGATGATGCACTTGCCTCAGATCCAGGTGAAAGATTTGACATAGTCCTTACAAATCCCCCATTTGGTAAGAAGAGCAGTATAACTATAGTTAACGGAGAAGGAAAGATTGAGAAAGAATCCCTGACATACCAGAGAAATGACTTCTGGGCAACTACATCAAACAAGCAGCTAAACTTCCTGCAGCACGTTAAAACCCTATTAAAAATAAACGGCAGGGCAGCAATAGTCGTCCCAGATAACGTGCTATTTGAAGGTGGGGCTGGAGAGACTGTAAGAAAAAGATTGTTGCAACAGTGCGATGTCCACACACTTTTGAGACTCCCAACTGGCATTTTCTATGCGCAAGGTGTCAAGGCAAATGTACTCTTCTTTGACAAAAGGCCGGCAAGTGAAAAACCCTGGACAGAAAAACTCTGGATATATGACCTAAGGACTAACATCCACTTCACCCTGAAAACTAACACACTAAGATATGAAGACCTAGAGGATTTCATAAAATGCTATAATCCACAAAATAGGCATGAACGAACAGAAACTGAAAGATTCAAAGCTTTTACTTACGAAGAGATCATGAAAAGAGACAAAACAAATCTAGACATCTTCTGGCTAAAAGACAATAGCCTAGGCGATTCAGAAAATCTTCCAGACCCAAAGCTCCTAGCTTTAGAAATTGCAGAAGATTTAGAGTCAGCACTTGACGAGTTTAAAAGAATATACGAAGAATTAGAAGAATAAAGGCCCTAAAGAAGACCGTTCTCCTTCAAAATTCTGATAACTTCATCATAGACTTCGTTTAAGTCCTTCTCGCTTTTTGCACCGGTAATGATGTACTTGCCATTCTTGTATATTGTAACGTGCCTTCTTTCTCCATTAATCATAACCTTTACAAGAAGCGCTGGATATGTCTCTGGATTGTATTCGGCATGAACAAAGTCAATGATACCGTATGCCTTTACTATATCTACATCATTTGGAAATCTTCCAGTTGCAACAATATTTGTTATTATAGGTCTTGTCCCAAAGGGTACATCTTTCTTCATCAAAATCATCCTTCATTATCTATATTATTAGTATTATTGGCACTAGTATATAAGCTTTTATTTTTATCCTTTTTAGAATATAATCTTTTATCAATTTATTCGAAAAAATCAAATGCAGAACAGTAATAAATATATATTTAGACGCATATTTAGCAATTGGGATAGCAAAAGTAATTTAGGTACATAGGTGCAACTCTTGAAAAAAATAGCGAAAAAGATCCTAAATGATACTAATAACGAGGTAGCTGAAAGTATCATATCCAACAAAGAAATGATTGAAGGGGTATCAAGAGCTGCCCCAATAGGTATTGGTATTGTTATAAACAGAGTGTTAATTTTTGTTAACGATTTTCTATGCGATATGCTAGAGTATTCAAGAGAAGAGCTTATAGGAAAAAGCTCTAGAATCGCATATCCAACTGATGAAGATTATGAATATGTTGGTAAGGAAAAATATCATCAAATGGAAAAATCTAAAACTGGAACAGTCGAGACTAGATTTAAAACAAAATCTGGAAAAATAATAAATGTCATTTTATCTTCATCATACTTAGATAAAGATAACCCTAGTAAAGGTGCGATATTTACAGCGCTTGACATAACTGAGAGAAAAAATATCGAAGACCAATTAATAAACACTCAAAAAAGCCTTAAAACTTTTATTAATGGGGTTCCTGAATCCATTTTATTAATAGACAAGAATGGAATTGTTATTGAAGCAAACGATACTGTATCCAAGAGATTAAAAATTCCAAAAGATAATATTATAGGCTCATACGTCTATAATCAAGTTGACATAGAAACATCTTCTAGAAGAAAAGAATATGCCAAGAGGGTGATTTCTTCCAAATTACCTTTAAGCTTTGAGGATACCCGCTCTGACAGGATTATTGAAAATAATTTATATCCAATTCTTGATGAAAATGGCGAAGTTTCCCATATAGCAATTATAGGCTATGATATTACTGAAAGAAAGAAGAATGAAGAAATCTTAAGAAAGAGTGAGGATAAGTATAGATCACTTATTGAAAGTCTCCAAGAAGGCATATGGACTATAGATGAGAACGGCTATACTAATTTTGTCAATCAAAAAATGACAGAAATGCTTGGATACTCTGTCGAAGAGATGATTGGTAAACATCTTTTTGATTTCATGGATGAAAATGGAATCAAAATTGCTAAGAAATATCTAGAAAGTCGAAGACAAGGAATTAAAGAGCAACACGAGTTTGATTTTATAAAGAAAAATGGGGATATCCTAAATACTTTTCTTGTAACATCTCCAATTTTGGATGATAAGGGAAACTATAAGGGGGCCCTAGCTGCTTTACAGGACATAACAAAGAAGAAAATTGCTGAAAATCAATTAAAAGAAAGTGAAAAGCGTTACCGCTTATTATTTGAATCTGTCCAGGCAGGGGTTATACTACAGTCAATAAGTGGAAGAATAATACATGCAAATACAAAAGCATCAGAAATACTTGGCATGTCCAAAAAAAGCTTCTTAGAAAAAACCTCAATGGATACAGTTTGGAATATGATTTTAGAGGACGGAACCCCAGTTAAAGGGGAAGACCATCCTTCAATGGTTACGATTCGCACTGGCAAGCCTATGAAAGATGAAATTAGGGGAATTTATGCAAATGATCCTAAAAAAATACGCTGGTTAAAAATAAATACTGAACCAATTTTTGAGGAAAAAACAAATAGTTTACAAGAAGTTCTGATTACTTTTGATGATATTACTAATCTAAAAAGATCTCAAGATATTATAAAAGAAAGTGAAGAAAAATACCGGGAACTTATCCAAAATATGAGTACTTGTGTGGCAATTTATGAAGCTACAGACAATGGAAATGATTTCATTTTTAAAGGCCTTAATAAAGCAGGGGAAGAAAGAAGCAAAGTAAAATTCGAAGAAATCAATGGCAAAAGTGTTATAGAAGTATTTCCAAGTGTAAAAGAAATAGGATTATTTGAGATTATTAAGAGAGTATATAAAACAGGTAAACCTGAATGGTTACCAACAGTCCTGTATAAGGACACCAGAATGTCACAGTGGGTTGAGAACTATGTATATAAATTGCCTTCCGGAGAAGTAGTTGCAATCTATGAAGATGTTTCAGAGACAAAAATAGCAGAAGAATCTCTAAGGGGGAGTGAAGAAAAGTTTAGGACATTCTTTGAAAGAAATCCATCTTATAGCTACATAATGTCCCCTGAAGGAAGTTTTATCGATCTGAATCAAGCAGCACTAAATGCATTAGGTTATGAGAAAAATGAGCTTTTGGGAAAACATAGAAGTGTAATATACCCACCTGAATCACTGCCAAAAATGAGGGAGATATTTGACGAATTGGAAAAAACAGGATATATTAAAGATAAAGAAGTTACAATAATAACTAAGGGCGGAGAGAAGAGAGTTGTTCTGATTAGTTCTCTAAAAGTAATGGATAAAGATGAAAATTGGGTCAGCTCTATTTCAATTCACAATGATATTACTGAAAGAAAGAAAGCAGAAGAAGCGTTGAGAGAAAGTGAAGAGAAATATCGTCTTCTTGTAAAAAATGCCGGTGTGGGAATAGGGTATCATGATTTAGATTGTAAAATATTAATGTATAATGATATTGCGGCAAGTTATCTCGGAGGAAAACCTGAAGATTTCATTGGTAAATATCTTGATGAAATATTTGATAAGGATTCTGCATCCATATATAATAATAGGATAAAATCGGTGATAGAATCTGGAGAAGAATTAGTTTTTGAAGATTTAGTTGAATTGCCTTCCGGGAACAAATATTTTGTATCTAGTCATTGCCCCATTAAAGACCAAAAAGGAAAATTGATTGGAGTTCAGATTATTGCTCAAGACTTATCTGAACAAAAAAATGTAGAAAAAGTGTTGAGAGAAAGTGAAGAGAAGTTTAGAAGTATTTTTAATAGTGCACAAGATGCAATTTTCATTATTAATAAAGAGGATAAATTAATCGATGCAAATGAAAAAGCTTCAAAAATCTTTGGTTACACTAAAGAAGAATTCTTGAAAATGAAAGTTTCAGACCTACAAGCGCCTGAAGTCAAGGGAACTCCTGGAACTGTAATCAAATCAGAACTTGAAAGATATAAGTGGAACACTTTTGAAACTCTTGACATCGATAAATTTGGAAACAAAATCTCTGTTGAAATTAGTCAAAGTCTTTTTAATTTAAAGGGCGAAGAAGTTGTTGTTAATATAGTACGGGATATATCCGTAAAGAAAAAGATGCAAGATTTGATAAGAGATAGTGAAATGCACTACAGGAGTTTATTTGAAAATTCTCCTATTGCAATGTGGGAAGAGGACTACTCACTTGTAAAAAAAGAGATTGACAAACTTAGAAAATCAGACATCAAAGACATAAGAGAATATCTAGAAAAAAATATGGACTTTGTAAAAAAATGTGTCCCCCTTGTTAAGATACTAGATTTTAACGCATCAGTATTAAAACTATACAATGCCAAAGATAGAGAAGAATATTTGAATAATTTATCTAACGTATTCTCTGAAAGCTCTTTTAATATGTTTAAAGACGCTATGGTCTGTATTGCTGAAGGTAAAAGAGAATTGATGGGTGAGGACAAAAATTACACAGTTGACAGGAAAGAAATAGATGTCCTTGTTAATTGGAGAGTTGTGCCAGGCCATGAAAAGGAATACGATAGAGTATATGTATCTGATTTGGATATTACACTTAACAAAAGAGCTCAAGAGGAGATAAAGCAAAGCGAAGAAAAATACAGAAGAATAGTTGATACTTCTAATGAGGGTATTTGGGCTGTTGATGAAAATCGTGTTACTACTTTTGTAAATTCAAAAATGGCTGAGATGCTCGGATATTCTTCTGAAGAAATGCTAGGTAAACTATTTGAGAACTTCATTTTCAAAGAAGATTTTCCAGATGTAATAAATAAACTTAAATTAAGAATCCAAGGCATATCGGAAGTTTATGAAAGAAAATACAAAAAGAAAGATGGTAGTGGATTACCCGCTATTGTATCTGCAACACCTATAATAGATAAAAATGGCAATTTCAAAGGCTCCTTTGTAATGGTAACAGATATCTCAGAAAGAAAAAGATTTGAAGAAACAATAAAACAGTTGAATGACAATCTAAAACTCCTAAATAAAATTCTAAGACATGACGTCTCAAATGACCTAACTGTTGTTAGTTTATCTCTAGAAATGATTGAAACGAAAGATGAGGATATAAGAAATAAGGCTTTCAATGCTATAAAAAGAAGTGTAGATCTTATTGAAAAAATAAGAGTTCTAGAGTCTACAATGAATACAAAATATATATTAAAACAGGTTAATACTAGCAAAATTTTAGATTTCGTAAAGAAGACCTACCCACATGTTAAAATTAATATAAGCGGTGAATGTAATCTCTTGGCAGATGAGGCTTTCATGTCTGTTATTGACAATATTGTTAACAATGCAATTACCCATGGAAAAACAGATAAAATTGATATTGTAATAACTTCAGATAAAAATATCTGCCAAATGAAGATTATCGATTATGGAAAAGGTATCCCAGACTCGATAAAGAGTAAAATATTCGAAGAGGAGTTTAGTTACGGAGAAAGTAGAGGCACAGGGTTAGGGTTGTATATATCCAAGAAAAATATTGAACGCTATGGTGGAACAATAGAATTAAAAGATACCAAACCACATGGGGCCACT
>LNGC01000059.1 GCA_001587715.1 Candidatus Methanofastidiosum methylothiophilum
TAAAATTTCATATTTGAAGGGATTTTCTGCAGCTATCCTGTACTTGTTTCTATCATCGGATGTGGCATATACTATCCTGGATTTTTCAGGCATGTGAACCCTAATTTCATAGCATATAGCTTCTGCTATCCAACCCTGCTGTTCAAGATTTTTCCAGGGCATGTCGAATTTCTTTGGCCCGATGAGACTGAAAACATCTTTTTCTCTTCCATCTTCCCTTACCAATGTAGCCGTTAGTCCAAGTCTTCTCTTTGACTGTATATGGCTGTGACTTGGAACACGGGGGCAGGGAGTAAATGAACTTCATCATAAATTATAAGGCCCCAGTTTTTCTTATCAAATATATTGAAATGGGTAAACTCGTCTTCTTTTTTGCTCCTATATGTCAATATTTGATATGTTGTTACAGTTATCTCTCTTATCTCTTTTACTTCACCGGAGTATTCGCCTATCTTGTCCCGAGGAATATCTGTTTTGTCAAGTATTTCATCGATCCATTGTCTGACAGCAATTACATTTGGACAAGTGATTAAAGTGTTGGTCTTAACTTTGGCCATGACGCCCATACCAATTACGGTCTTACCTGCACCACAAGGAAGAACTATTGTTCCACTTCCTCCTTCTACACCTCCGCTCCTGTAAAAAACATTAACTGCATCTTCTTGATATTTCCTTAATTGGAAATTTGTTCCGCTTCGGGTAGTACTTAGAAGATTAAGCTCTAAATAATCTCCATCTTCATAACCTGCTAAATCGAGAGCGGGCCACCCAATCTTAATCAGATCCTGTTTCAAGAACCCCCTGCTATTGATATCTACCTTGAGGGTATTATTGTCTATATTACCAAGAACATATTTTTTTATACGTTCATTATTCTGAATTTCTTGGATAAGGATATCATCCTCTGAAAAAAGAACTAAATCTTCGTTAATCTTTTTTAAAGAAAGTCTTCCAAATCTAGACATTATATCCTTAATGTCACTAATAACATTGGAAGGTATGTCATATCTTGAGTATTTCAAAAGTATATTGATAACTTCTTCACTCGTTAGCCCTGCCGCAGCAGCGTTCCAAAGTGAAAGATCAGACAGCCTATATGTATGGATATGTTCAGGGCTCTTCTCAAGCTCGGAAAATCTTGAAATGTCGTCTCTTGCATCTTCGTACAAGGGATTGGCAACCTCGAGAAACATTGAGCGGTCTCCCTGTACAATTAACGGTTTCGGAACCTCCATTAAAAATCACCATAAATATGATATTGTGTTAATACAGTTTTTATAAAACTCTATAACTAGCATTTAAAGGTTTTGGGTGACTCAAATTACTTTGTTGTAAGGTAAACAAGTATAGCTAAAGCTACAGTCGTAAACAAGTCAGGGAGTATTAAAAATGGTCCAAGTCCGCTTGATTTGTAGCCACATATTGCATGTAGCAAAGGGCTTGATGTTAAAATATCAAAAAGGAATGCTAAAGAGAAGATTGCTAATCCTAAAGAGAATGGCGATTTTGTTTTTCGATAGATGTTTGCATAGAGAACAAAAACTGCCAAGATCAGTCCAATGTTAACTAAAGAGAGTGCATATTTTATTTGAAACATATATCCTTTATCCCATATGCTACAAGTTGGATACTCACAAACTCCGTTTTCAACTAATCTTCTTGGAATAACTCCCAGCCCAGATAATCCTAAAAATCTATTTATCTTTAAACTCATCGCCATCTAACCCCATGTTCTTACAAATCTCGTTAAAGCTACTAATATTTTTATCAAGTAATTCTGAAGGAAAATATGTCTTTCCGTATTTATCTCCTACCGAGGACAAAAGACCATTTTTCTCTAATATACTTAAATGATGCTGGACGGTCTTATATTCTATACCTGTGGCTATTGATATTCGATTGGCATTTGAAGGGCTAGAAATTACATATTTCAGGATTAATGCCCTATTTATGCCACCTCGTGAACCAGCAATAAGCCACAAGAGTATTTTTTTGTCCTTGTCCATGTAAATTCATTTGTGTTCATTCTCTTTGTTTTATATGTTTTTCTTATTGCGAAATATGGAGTATCATTTTTGTATTTCGGAATATATATTACGTATAAAATTTATTTATAATATCCCTATAAAAGAATATTCCGAAATTTATACCTATTTATTCCCAAATCTAATTAATAAAAAAATATAAATATTATACTAAGGGAACAGTTGAACTTCCATCCAAGAATACTAAGACTTTAGCCTCTTTGCCTTTTTGGGCCAAGGCCTTGTCTATGGAATCTTGAAGAGAATTATGAGGAACTATAAAAATTTCCTCCAAAACTTTGTCCTCAAGATCAGTTACCGCCCATATTTCGCCACAGATTGCAAGCTCTGCAATTTTAGCAGCTTTATGGTATCCGAGTATATAATTATTTTCAGTTGCTTTTATTACTTCTTCTGGTGTGTCGTTGTCTTTTAGTAAATCATAGAAGGTCTTATCTCCAATTCCATCTCTACAGCTAGAAACAAGGATTAGGATACCACCGTCTTTCAAAGCAAGTTTTGTGTTTTCTATTGCTTTTTGGGATTGATATAAACTAACATCCATTGGATATGGGGCTACGGATACAATTATATCTGCTTTTCCAGGTACAGGCACACAAAATAATTTATCAACTGCTTTAGCTGATTCGTATAATATTTGTATTATGTCTCCAGCTTGCGCATCAAAAATATTTCCTTCCCCATCAGCAACGACATTTATTGCAAAAACGTTAGGTTTTATTTTCATTATCTCCTTTACTGCGTCTTCCATATCGTCATGAACTGGATTTCCCTTTAGAGATAATGTCTTAGAGTTGGGGGAGAGGGCATGTTTGTGATTTGCTGTTATTGTTTTTATTGAGGATACCCCGGGCAAGAATGATTTTCTTGTGCCAGTATACCCGGCAAAATAGTGTGGCTCAGAAGACCCTATAGTAACTATTGCTTCATTTTCAAGTACTTTCTTATTGATATAGAGTTCAGTGCCTCTTTGTGTCTTACCTATGTATTGAAGAAGTTCATCTTTTCTAGAATCATGAACTGTGATTTTACTTTTAAATTCTGAGTAATATGGTCCAAAAATATTATTGAACTCCTCTTCTGTTGGGACTCTGTGAGATCCTGTGGCTATCATGAACTCTATTTTACCCATATACGGCTTCATTACAGGATATATTGTGTCCAAAATCTTCTTAGTCGGAGTAGGCCTTTGGCCATCATTTATCAGGAAAAGTATGCTTTTGTGTTTCTTTAAAAAATCGTTTAGAGGCAAATTATTAGTTGGATTCTCAATTGCCTTTTTTAATACATTTTCTTTTGATGAGCCTTTAACTTCTTTAGGCTCAACAATTCCAAAAAGATTTTTGTCAGGTATCTCTACCAAAACAGTTCCTTTTTTGTAAGGTATATTTAATTTCATTAATTCACCTTAAAAATAGCCTATTCCATCCATTGTAAGTGAGATAAATTTATACTCTTTTTCCATATCTTTTAAAAGCGAAAGTAAAGCCATGTGCTCTTTTCCTGAACCTGAGATTAAATTAACATAAATCTCGTCGCCAATATCTTTTGGAAGTCTGTCTCTTATTGCGTTTTTTATATTTTCAATTGGCATGGAAGGATTAACCACTATCCAATCTACATCTTTAGTTGGATTAAACTTTTCTCGACCAAAATCATTTGTTACGATAATTATTTTATCCCATTCCTCAGAAATTAGTCTGCCCACATGCCCCCATGTTCCCTTTCCTGTCGATATTAAAGCGACGAGAGTTTTCATTAAAGCCATCTCCTAATAACTTCAGAAAGCCTCTTGACACCTAGATTTATTTCCTCATCTTTTGGGAATGAGAAATTCAATCTCATTGTGTGTCTTCCTAAATTCTCTTCTATATAGAAAGCGCTTCCAATGACATAAGCAACATTTGAATTAATTGCATCTTTAAACATTTCTTTTGTGTCTACATATTCAGGCAACTCTATCCAATTGAACATTCCACCTTCAGGCCTAGTCCACTTGCATTCATTTGGCATGTATTCATCCAATGAAGATAGCATGACATCTCTTTTAATTCTATAGAAATTCAGTATTTTTACTAGGTGCTTGTCCAAATAATTTTGAGAATAAAGAGCCGCTATTCTCTGGCCAAATGTATTAGTATGCAAGTCTACAGCTTGCTTTGCAATTATCATCTTTTTGATCAGTTCTCCACTGCCTAACGCCCAAGCGATTCTAAATCCTGGGGCGAGTATCTTGGAGTAAGTACCTAGATATATGACTCGTCCTTCTGTATCATATGACTTTATAGCTTTGAGGTGCTCTCCTTCGTATCTAAGTTCACCATAAGGATTATCTTCAATTACAACAAGGTCATAGTCACTGGCGATTTTAATTATTTCTTTTCTTCTTTTTTCACTTGTTGTAATACCTGTGGGGTTGTGGAAGTTTGGAACTAAATAAAGTATTTTTGGTTTCTTTCCATCTTCTTTTAGGGTCTCTAGTGTTTCTATTAATAAATCAGTCCTTATACCTTCTCCATCTGAGGGAACATCAACAAAATCACAGAGATAAGATCTAAATGCACTTAAAGCACCAAGATAGCTTGGAGCTTCAACTAAAACTATATCTCCGGGATTAATAAGAATTTTTGAGATTAAATCAAGGCCTTGTTGGGACCCACTAGTAATTAGAATATCGTCAGGGTTACAGGTTATACCGTATTTACACATCATCTGGGCTATATATTGTCTTAGCTCGGGGTCACCTTCTGTAAGTCCATACTGTAGTCCATTATTATTTGAGTTCAAAACGTCATTTACAATCTTTTTTATTTCTTCCAAGGGAAACGTTTGTGGATTTGGAAGACCGCCTGCAAGTGAGATTATCCCGGGTTTTTGGGTAAGCTTAAGAATTTCTCTTATCTCTGATGCTTTTACTCTCTTTGCAGTCTCTGAAAATATTGAATCGTCCATATAAATCAACATAATGAAAGCTTGATTATAATTTAAAAAACTTTCTTTTCATTGTTGACTCTTTAAATAAGCCTTCGGTGAGGCCTTTTAATAATCCTAAAATAATTGGCCCATATAAAATCCCTAAGGCCCCAAAAGTATATGCCCCGCCTAAAAATCCTATCAAAACAATAAAAGGGTGTAGTTGTGCTTTATTTCCGCCAAGTTTAGGGAAAATATAGAAATTATACAATATGAAAAGTGCAATGACGCCATAAGTCAATACCGCTAAACCTTGAACAATTTCACCAATTAGTATATAATAAAATCCTATAGGTAAGAATATAGTCCAAGGGCCAACGACAGGCAATAGTGCTGCCAGTCCTGTCAATAGCCCTAGAAGGAAAGAATATGGTACACCTATTACTAGAAATCCAACTGTTGCGAGGAATGCCATGATCATTGCACTCATAACATTGGCATAAATTAAACCGTTAATTACCTTCTTTGTGGGCCCAAGTATTTCAATTATGTCTTTTTGATAATGATGTGGGATCATTCTTTCAAAATAATTTTCTACTCTATCTTTTTCATTCAAAAAATAGAAGAGAGAAAGGAACAATACTACAACGTTCATCAAAGTAAGTGGAAGTTGCCCCATTGTACTGGCAAAAAAATCTGAGATATTGATAATTTGGGGAAATGTATCGGATATTATCCCATAGAAGGGACTGCCTTGGACATCTATTCCTATCAAATCAAATATAGTAGTTGGTGTTTCTTTTTTTAGAACTTGTGTAACAAAAGTTAGTTGTTCTATAGCTTTATAGAATCCGTATAACAAAGTAATAAGAAAGGGAGCAGACACGAACAAAGTTGTTAATGCAGCTGATAGGCCTCTCCTTTTTAATTTTGTATGAATAAAATCATAAACGGGGTGAAATGCGTAAGAAAAAATCAGCCCCCCTAAGATGCCAGGTATTATTGGATAGACGAGATAAATTCCTAGCGACAATATTAAAATCGTGATTAACAATTTAGTTATAGTAATTCTATCCATAACTATAATGAACCGTTTTCTTTTTTAAAACTTTATCCAATCAAGAGCTTTTCTTGGATTTTTTATCTTTAATCATTTTAAGTCTAAATTTATTCTCTCTTTCTAGCTCTTCTAATCTGAAATCAATGAATTTTTTCTGTGATTCCAGTTTTGGTATAATTTTTGACTCTAATGCATTTACTCTTCTTTTAGTCACTTCAATTTCATTTAATACTTTTTTAAGAGTAGATTCTGCTTCAACTGCTTTTGACACATATTCCAAAACTTTTTCGTATTCCTCTACTGTTTCATCGATCTTAGAAGAAGTTGATAGAATACTATACCCTCTCTCATTAATGCCTGTTTTAAAAGATAAATCGGATATTTTTGGTACCTGGACTCCCATTATATTCTTACTTTCTAATTTGAATTCAGGCGTACCTTTTTTGATTAATGCACAAGAAGCTACAGCAATTTCCCCCTCAAAAGCTATTGTCATTCCAAGGTATTTTTTTGCAACTTCGTAGCTTTCTTCAAGAGTTTCCTGGGCCTCTTTGGCATCCTTAACCATACCAAAAAGATTCATCACAAGGCCGTCTCTTTTCTTTTTTAGTATATTATACCCTGTTTTAGAAAGTTTAATTTTTCTCTGAAGTTTGATAAGCTCAGATCTGGTCGGCTTTATCTGGGGCATTATTAAACCTCCTCATGTATTTTCCTATTAGCTCATCACTTACCCTTAGTAATTTATCTTCCGGAAGTTTTGAAAGGATCTCCCATCCGATATCTAATGTATCTGCTATTCCTCTATTTTCAGTAGAATTTTGCGTTACAAATCTTTTTTCAAAATCATCGGCAAAATCTAAAAATAATTTATCAGATTTTGAAAGAGATTCTTTACCTACAATCGAAACAATTCCCCTAAGGTCCTTTCCTTCTGCATATGCGGCATACAGTTGGTCTGAAACAGATTTATGATCTTCTCTTGTCCTGTCTTTTCCAATTCCCTTGCTCATCAATCTTGATAAAGAAGGTAAGACATCAATTGGAGGATATATCCCTTTTCTTTGAAGATCCCTGGACACAATAATTTGACCTTCTGTGATATACCCAGATAAATCCGGTATAGGGTGAGTTATATCGTCACCCGGCATTGTAAGTATTGGCACTTGTGTAACTGAACCATTTTTACCTTCAATTCTTCCTGCCCTCTCATAAATCGAAGCAAGATCTGTGTACATATATCCAGGGTACCCCCTCCTCCCTGGAACTTCTTCCCTAGCTGATCCAATCTCTCTCAAGGCTTCGCAGTAGTTTGTCATATCAGTCATTATGACCAGCATGTGCATATCGTAGTTAAATGCAAAAAATTCCGCGGTAGTCAAAGCAATTCTTGGTACAATTAGTCTTTCAATTGAAGGATCTGAAGCAAGATTTAAAAAAACAATTCCTCTTTCTAATGCACCTGTTTTTTCAAAATCACTGATAAAATATTTTGCTTCTTCCTCGGTAATCCCCATTGCGACAAATATAACTGCAAAGCTTTCTGTGCAGTCCAAGACTGTTGCTTGCCTTGCTATCTGCAAAGCTAGTTGATTGTGGGGTAATCCAGAGCCAGAAAAAATTGGGAGTTTCTGCCCTCTTATCAATGAATTCATTCCATCAATAGCAGAAACACCTGTCTGAATAAACTCATGAGGGGGTGCTCTTTTGTAAGGATTTATAGGGAGTCCGTTGATATCCAATCTAGCTTCAGGAATAACTTTAGGTCCACCATCCAGAGGGTCCCCTGAACCAGAAAAAACTCTGCCAAGCATATCGTATGAAACTGGAATTTTTAATACATCGCCTGAAAACTTGACATAGGCATTTTTATCAATATTTCTAGTTCCTTCAAAGACTTGAACAACAACTCTTTTCCCCGAGGTATCTAATACTTGACCTCTTTTCAAGCTTCCATCTGAAAGATTAATATTGACATATTCTCCATATCCTATATTTTCAGTATTTTCTAAGAAAATCAGTGGTCCAGTGACTGAAGTGATTGTCTTGTATTCTTTAACCAAATCATTCCTCCCCTAAAAGTACTTTGAATTCTTTGGACATAGTTTCATTTATTGAGCCTATCTTATTCTCAAAATCTTTTCTGTATCTTACCTTAGATATCTCTGCTCTAGACTCGAGTTTTAGTATCTTATCGATTTCAATACCATTTTCAATTGCATTATTACCAAGGCGTGAAAATCTAATAATTGCATTTAAAAGTGAAAACTGTCTTTTTAAAGAATGGAATTCATCCACTTCATGATAAGAATCCTGCTGCAAAAATATCTCCCTTAGCATTCGAGCTACTTCTAATAAAAATTGCTGATCAGGAGGTAATGCATCGGCACCTACGAGTTGCACGATTTCTTGCAACTCTGCTTCCTTCTGCAATATTTCCATTGCTTCAGATCTAGTCCTATCCCAGTCAATAGATACTTTACTTTCAAACCATTCTTTTAGAGAATCATAGTAAAGAGAATATGATTCAAGCCAATTAATTGAGGGGAAATGTCTTTTTTGTGAAAGATTTGAATCTAAAGCCCAGAATGTTTTAGTTATTCTAAGGGTATTTTGAACTACAGGTTCAGAGAAATCGCCACCTGGTGGAGAAACTGCACCTATGACCGTTACTGAACCTATTTTTCCCCCCAATGTAAGGACAATTCCCGCCCTCTCATAAAAACTTGACAATCTAGATGAAAGATAAGCAGGATACCCTTCTTCACCAGGCATTTCTTCCAATCTTGAAGATATTTCTCTCATGGCTTCTGCCCATCTTGATGTAGAATCTGCCATTAGTGAAACGTCGTATCCCATGTCCCTATAATATTCTGCAATCGTTATACCTGTATAAATTGAAGCTTCTCTTGCTGCTACAGGCATGTTTGAAGTATTTGCTATTAGAACAGTTCTATCCATTAATGGGCCGCCTGTTACAGGGTCTACCAATTTTGGAAATTCGGTAAGAACATCAATCATTTCATTTCCTCTTTCACCACACCCTATGTAGACGACAACTTTAGTATCACTCCATTTAGCCAACTGTTGCTGTGTTACAGTCTTACCGCTGCCAAAAGGCCCAGGTATTGCAGCTGTGCCCCCTTTGGCTAAAGGAAATAAAACATCTATAATCCTCTTACCGGTTACTAAAGGAACATTTGGAATCATTTTATCTTTGAAAGGTCTTGGAACTTTAACTGGCCATCTTTGGTACATCTTTATTAATGCACCATTATCTAGCTTACACAATACTTCTTCAACAGAATAGCTTCCTTTTTCCAAAATCTCTACAATTTCTCCAGATATGTTTGGCGGAGACATTATGAAATGCTTTGTATGCTCATTCTCATTAACATACCCAATAGCCTCTCCAAAATTAACTTTATCTCCTTTTTTCTTTAATGGAAAAAATTCCCATTTCTTCTCCCTATCAATTCCAGGCGATTCCGCACCCCTCTTAATGAATTCACCCATTAACTGTGAAAGTTTTGGTAATGGTCTCTGAACTCCATCGTATATTGAGCCCAGTAATCCAGGGCCCAAATCTACAGATAATGGCATTCCTGTAGTGGTAACTTCGTCGCCCGGTTTTAGGAGAGATGTATCCTCGTAAACTTGGATAATTGTTTTATCGTAATCAATTTCTATTACTTCTCCGAACAGTCCTTCTTTCCCAACCCGGACTAGTTCATTCATCTTAGCATCTATATTTGTTGCCGTTACTACGGGCCCCGATACCCTATAAATTGTACCTTTGTTTTGCAAATTAATTACCCCACAGGTCAACTCCGATTACATGTTTTATTTTGTCCCTTAGTATATCGCTTAATTTTTCACCAAG
>LNGC01000060.1 GCA_001587715.1 Candidatus Methanofastidiosum methylothiophilum
AGATGCTAGCGACTTCATTCACACTGGGTTCAGGTGCTTCTGGCGGATTATTTTCACCTTCTCTTTATCTAGGGTCAATGATTGGAGGGGCTATGGGACTAATCTTTGTCCAAATTGCACCAAACACTGTAAGCTATCCAGAAGCCTATGCACTTATTGGGATGGGTGCGTTCTTTGCCAGCGTTGCAAAAGTTCCCCTAACATGCATAGTCATGATCCCAGAGATGACATCGGACTATTCGATTATACCGGCCATAATGCTTTCGGTCATGGTAAGCTATGGGGTCTCAATTGTTTTCCTAGGGAGGTCTTCAATAGATACCATAAAACTTGATAGAAAACTATCTCCTGTGAAATCATTTTCTAAAGATTTAAACGATGTCAGGGCACGAGACATAATGTCCAAAGAAATAATTTCAATGGAACCGGACATGCCTTTAAAGAAATTCTGGGACTATGTCAAGAAGTATAAAAAACTTGGATTTCCGGTCATAAAAGAAGGGGAGCTATTAGGCGTCATATCTAACAACAAAGTAAAAAATATAGATACCAAAAAAATCCCTTTTCTAAAGATTATGGATGCAATGTCCCCACCAAACTACGTATTTCCTTATGACACTGTACCAAAAATCTTGGGAATAATGGACGAGAGGAAATGTGGGAGGGTTCTAGTATTAGATCCTGTTTCAAAAGAGATATATGGTATTATTACAAAGTCTGATCTCTTAAAAGCCTACAGAATTGCAAAGGATATAGGGGACGATGAAGATAGATTCAAAATATCCGATGAATTTGAAAGAGAAGTATCAGATGTAACCCACAAAATCTATGATAAGATTAAATGGTCAAAATAAAATAACTTTTTAAACTTGAGTTCTTCTTTAAGATTATGAAAGCTAATGATATATCTTTAGGAATTATACTTTTATCATTTTTTGTCGGTGCATTTGCTTATCCCCATGTGCCTGATATGATGCCCACCCACTGGAATGCCCAAGGAGAAATTGATGGGTATATGGATAAATTTTGGGGCTTGTTTTTACTGCCAATGATTTCATTTGGTATATTTGCACTTTTTGTATATATTCCAAAGTATGAACCAAGGAAAAAAAATCTGGAAGCTTTTAAGGATTACTACCAAGGGATCGTTTTAGTAACAGTATGCTTTCTTTTTTATATATTTGTTCTATCTATACTTGCAGCATTTGGATATAACTTTAATATGATCCAGATGATGTCGCCAGCCTTTGCGGCCATATTTTATTATATGGGTGTTGCTTTGGAAAAAACAAAGAGCAACTTCTTTGTTGGAATAAGAACCCCCTGGACAATCAGTGATGATACTGTCTGGGAAAAGACCCATAAAATAGGTGGAAAGCTCTTCAAGGCATCAGGGATAATAGCCCTTTTTGGGGCATTCTTTAAACAAATTGCATTCTTGCTTATAATAGCCCCAATATTGGCGGTATCTGCCTTTGTTTTTGTATACTCATATGTTGAATATAAAAAGATCCACAAGGGTGAATGATTGGATTTTTTAGAGCTTTGTGAAAAAAGGTATAGCTGCAGGAAATATCTTGAAAAAGAAGTTGAAAGGGAAAAGATTGAGAGGTGTCTTGAAGCCTCGAGACTTGCGCCTTCTGCAGTCAACGCCCAGCCTTGGAGTTTTATAGTAATAGATGACCCAATATTAAAAGAGAGTATTGCAAAAGAGACCTTTGACAAGGTGGCTTCTTTTAACAAATTCTCACTCACTGCCCCTGTGCTTGTTGCAATAGTAAACGAGAATCCTTTGACGACAAGTTTTCTTGGAAGATTTGCCCACGGAAGGGATTTTAGCCTAATAGATACTGGAATTGTAGCTTCATATTTTTGCCTTAAGGCGACAGAAGAAGGATTTGGAACATGTATCTTGGGCTGGTTTAGCGAAAAGAACGTTAAGAAAATTCTTAAAATCCCAAAAAACAAGTCAGTTTCACTTATTATTGCAGTTGGATACCCGGCTGACTCCCATAAAAAGAAAATCAGAAAACCAATAGAAAAGATAAGAAATTATAATATCTAAAATTATGAGTCATTTATGAAATCTTTTTCTACTGAAAGAGTGGTCTTATTATTCTTGACAATATTATTCACCCAAGACTCCATGAAGTTGTGTAATTTATCATATATTTGAGAGGCTATTTCAAAGTCAAGCTCTATAATCTTTTCATAGTCGTCTCTAGCCCTCTCCTTAGACCCTCTCTCAAAAAATATATTCCCGCGCTGGAAATATGCATCCTTAAATTCTGGGTCAATCTCTATTGCTTTAGTAAAATCATCAATTGCATCTTCGTACTTACTTTCTTTGACGTAAGCCTGGCCTCGGTGGTAGTGAGCTTCGGCAAATCCATCTTTTAATTCAATTGCTTTTGTAAATTTAGAAATTGCCTTTGAATATTCTCCACTCTTGAAAAGTGAAAGGCCCGATATGAAAAATTTCTGTGAGGCTTTATCATAGTAATGAGAATCTTTTTTAGAAGGTTCTTTGGAAAATATGCTGTCAATTTGGGTATTTTTTATTTTAAAGCCACACTTGAAGCAGTAAATAGACCCCTCAGGGAGTTTGGCGCCACACTTGAAGCAGTTGGTAATATCCTCCAAAATAACACCTCCAGTTATATCTGTGTTCGCTTATTCTTAATGAATATATAAGTATTTTGTAAAAAATATAAATATTATACAAATGTACACTTGGAAATTATTAGCCTTTATGTTTGTACCACTTAAAGAGATTAATTTGTATTAATTATATAAAAAATACTGGAAATTATCTTAATAGATTATAGAATTAATAAAAAATCTATCAACTAAAATCGACAACTTTATAAACTAATTATTTATAATATGTTTAGGGCCAGTCAAATGGTCAAATATATAAAGGAGTAATATAAATGTATGGCGAAAACCGAGGCGGCTACAACAGACCACCTCGTGAAATGCACAAAGTAACATGTGCAGCTTGTGGACAGGAAACCGAAGTACCATTCAAGCCAGATGGCACAAGACCTGTTTACTGTAGGGATTGCTACCAAAAGAAGAATCCAAGAAGATATTAAGTAGAGTTTTTTTGTAAAAGGTTTATTTCTAATCACTATAGGAAAAGTCCTTTTATTTTTTATATTTACAAATTCTTATTTTAGAGTTAATTTAATAGTGATATTATTCTGATTGAAAGCTTTTTAAACAGAATATTATTCTCTAAATCATAAACAAAAGACATATAAATAGATGTTTAAAAGCCTAATAAACTCGCTATTATTGGAGGATTATCATGTCTAGAAACAAAGGACTCGGAAAAAAGAAGAGACTAGGTAAGGCCATGAATCAAAACAGAAGAGTCCCTGTTTGGGTATGGGCCAAAACTAAATTGAAAATTAGATCACATCCAAAAAGAAGAAATTGGCGAAGAACTTCTCTTAAGAAGTAGAGGTGAGGACTTTGGATAATAATGAAGAGAGAATGTATGTAGTACCCTTAAGGAAAGTTAAAGATGCCCCAAGAATGCAGAGAGCTGCTAGAGCAACAAGAGCCTTGAGAGAGTTTGTTGTTAAACATTCAAAATGCGAGAATGTAAAAATTGACAAAGTCTTAAATGAAAAACTATGGGAAAAAGGCATTGAGAGTTCTCCTTCAAAGATAAAAATTAGAATAGTAAAGGGCGAAGAAGGAGAAGAGGAAAAGAGAGAAGTTGTTACTGCTTATCTTGCGGAGTAAATTAATGATAAGACAGTTAAAGATCGGTGGCAATCCGTTTATTGGTATATTCAGTTTTACTAATAACGATATTACTATCGTAAGAGAAGATATTGGTGAGCATGCCGAGACTATAAAGGAAGCTCTTGGAACTGAAATAATATTGAGTACAGTTGCCGCAACTGATCTAGCAGGTATTTACATAGCAGGTAACAATAATGGGATTATACTTCCTTATGTAATAGAGGATGAAGAGCTTCAATTAATCGAGGATAGAGGCATAAATAACTGTATCCTTAATACAAAGGAAACAGCAGTTGGGAACCTTATCCTTTCAAACGATAAAGGAGCAATAATCAGCCCAATATTGACAAATGAGAAAAAACTAATTGAGGATACACTAGGCGTTGAAACAACGATAGCTTCAATAGGTAATCATAAATATGTGGGCAGTGTGGCAAGGACGAATAATATAGGATGTCTTGTGCACAAGGAAGCAAAAGAAGATGACATTTCACTTATAAAAGACCTATTAAAGGTCGATGTAAGAATGTCGACTCTAAACAGAGGAGTCTCCTATATTGGGGCATGTATAATAGTAAATGACAAGGGCGCAGTTGTTGGAGAAACAACAACAGGTATAGAATTAAGTTATATTGAAGATATAATGGGCGTATGAGGTGAATCTTATGATGAAAACCTATACAGTTGAAGGTATTATTAAACTAAAAAGTAGCACAAAGCATTTTGTTAAAGATTTTAATGGCATGAAGGAAGAAGATGTCATAGAAGACATCTATTCCAAATATGGCTCAATTTATGGATGTAAAAGAAGAAACATCGAAATCAAGAGCATCGAAGAAAAACAAGGGGATATGTAAATGGCAGGTGAGGAAGAAGCCATAAGGAGGCTTAGTTCAGAACTTAACTACCTAAATGAGCAGTCAAAAGTAATCTCAAATAACTTGTCATTGCTATCTTCCCACAGAAACGAACTGGCTCTTTCAAAAATAACACTTGAAGGCCTTAAAGGCGTTAAGCAAGGCAATGAAATTCTAATCCCAATAGGTGCAGGAAGCTTTGTTAAAGGAACAATAAGCGATGTCAATACTGTGATAACTACCCTTGCAAGAGATGTCACCATAGAAAGGAGCATTGACGAGACAATTACAAAACTTGATGAAACTCTAAAAGAAGTAGAAAAAAACTTGGGCCAGAACGAAGCGACACTCCAGAACATCAGCGCCAGAATGAACGAAATAGAAATGCAGGCAGAAGAAATACTTCAGAAAAAACAATAAATATTTTTTTATAAAATAATTCTTTTCTAAATATATTAATAAAAGATTAATTAAAAAAATTTATTTTAAAAGATCGTTGTATCTGTTTTCTTTTCTCTTCTTCCAGCCACCTTTGTGGTAAGCGTAGCTTACAATTAAGGGCATAGCAACTGTAGCTTCTGCATAAACCATCTGTTCACTACCACTCTCAACTTTTCCCCAAGAGTGGGCTTCTTTTAGAGTAGACCCTGAAAGTGCACCGTCTCTTTCATCGGCAACTGTTATTTGGACAGCATATTTATGCATGTTTACTTCTTTTCCAAGTATATCAGCAGCTACAGGGACATCCTGAGCAAAGTTTTTCGGAACTCCTCCGCCTATCATGAAAAGACCAGTATCTTTTGCTGCAATCTTAATCTTTGTAAGTTCAAAGAAATCCTTTGCACTGTCAATTGAAACTTTTGGTTTGTTGCCTCTCGCATTTTGATGGTAGACTAAGCCAAATCCTGCACTGCAGTCAGAAAATGCTGGAACAAATATAGGAACTCCCTTCTTGTATGCTTCAAGTATCACAGAGTCATTTACTTTGGCCCCATTCTCATAGAGATACTTCCCCATTGCTGCGATAAATTCTCTTGAAGAGTAAGGTCCAGGTTCAAGTGAATCGGCTATCTCTGCGGTAGTCATATCACAGACCCTAAGCTCATCTTCATCAATATAGGTATCATAAATCCTATCAATACTCTGCTGCCTTAGTAGTTCATCATCAATAAAAGGTGTTCCCTGGTAATGCTTAAATCCCAAAGCTTCGAAGAATTCCTGGTCGACAATTATTGCCCCAGTCGATACGATTGCATCTACCATATTATGCTTTACCATATCGTATACGACTTTTTTTAGACCTGCACTAAAAATGGATCCGGCAAGACACAATATTATTGAGCAGTCCTTGTCCTCTGTCATCTTCTCGAATATATGCGAGGCTCTTGCAAGATTTTTAGCCTGAAAGGCCATCTTTGAAAAAGCGTCAATTATCTCAGTTGAATCAAAACTTTTTATATCTATATGTTCTATTTCCTTACTTAATAGTTCTTCTTTCTTCATAAAATAAGAGATTATATTAAACCTTAAATATTTTTCCATGTAACAAATTTTATATAATTAAGAAATACCTGAGTTTGTGATTAATATGACAAAGATAGGGATTATAGGTGGAAGCGGACTTGATGATCCAAATTTTTTAAAAGATTATGAAGAACTTACGATAAAGACAAAATATGGAAAACCTTCAAGCTCCATAGTTACAGGAACAATAAAAGGCGTAGAGGTAGCAATTCTTGCAAGACATGGGAGGAATCATTCAATACATCCTTCAGGTGTTAATTATAGAGCAAACGTTTGGTCACTGAAAGAAATAGATTGTACCCATATTATAGCTACTACTGCAGTAGGATCCTTAAGAGATGAAATACATCCAGGGCATCTTGTATTCCCGGATCAGTTTATTGATTTTACAAAAAAGAGAGAGTATACTTTTTTTGATGAGGAAAAAGTTATACACACGCCGATGGCAGACCCTTTTTCTGAAATTTTAAGAAATTTATTAATAGACAGCTCAAAGAAACTTGGATTGAAATATCATCCTAAAGGAACCGTTGTAACGATTGAAGGTCCAAGATTTTCAACTAGGGCAGAATCTAATATGTTTAGGATGATAGGTGCTGATGTGATTAACATGTCTACAGTACCTGAAGTGTCACTTGCAAAAGAACTTGAAATAGAATATGCTTCAGTTGCAATGTCAACAGACTATGACTGCTGGAAGGAAAATGAAGAGTCTGTAACTTTTGAAATGGTAATGGAAACAATGAGAAAGAACGCAGAGAATGTAAAGAAACTAATAGTTGAAACTATCCCAAAAATATAGAAGGTGATTGTACGGACAAGAGAGTAGATAGCATAAGAAGCAAGATAAGAACAATACCAAATTTCCCAAAGCAGGGAGTAATGTTTCGGGACATTACAACCCTACTAAAGGATAAAGAAGGATTAAAAGACACAGTAGATATAATCTATGAAAAGTACAAGGATAAGAAGATTGATCTTGTGGCAGGTGTTGAAGCAAGGGGATTCATCCTTGGTGGGGCACTTGCATATAAGCTCGATGCCGGATTTGTTTTGATAAGGAAGAAAGGAAAACTTCCGCACAAAACTGCAAATCACGAATATGAGCTTGAATATGGAAAAGATTCTATTGAAGTGCACCTTGATGCAATAATGAAAGGGGACAATGTACTTTTAGTTGATGATCTAATAGCAACTGGTGGAACAGCCTTAGCCGCTTGCAAACTCATAGAAAAACTTGGTGGAAAAGTTGTCGAAACTGCCTTCATAGTGGGCCTCCCTGAGCTTGGAGGAATGAGAAGGCTTGATGACTATGGAGTCTTCACTATCATAGATTTTGAAGGCGAATAAAAAAATTAATATTTTATTTTATTCTACAAAAAGGTAGATTTCTCTTTGACCGAGAATTCCCTGGTGGTTGTAAAGTATTAAAGTATACTTATACACTCCGGGAGAAACATCTGGCCCTATAGTGCACACTGCCTTGAAAGATATTGTTTCTTTTGTCCTTATTATTTGATTTTCTGGAGAAAATTTAACAGATGCCCCCTCAGGTAATCCTTGAACTTTCATATTGACATCTCTTTGGGTAAACATGCCAAAGTTAGAAACTTTTAAAGTTACTTCGTGTGTCCCCTTTGGGAATCTAACAGCACTCACTTCTTTGCCATTATAGGTTATATTTGTGATATGGTCTCCTGACACTACAACTTCCTTGCCAGTTGAATCATCACTATTGGCAAGAATTAGATCACCAGTTATTGCTTTTACAACTCTAAGATCTGGTTTTGTTATGTTTATAATAATTGCTTCAGGTATTTTTTCAGGAGGAGATCTAGATGTGAAATTAGCATAGTCTGTTGCATTGTTATAAACAGCTTTAATAAATGGGTAAGATTTTACATCTTTAAATATCCAAACTTCATCAACTAGTCCATTAAAATACCTTGATCCTCCGCCGGCAGCCCATCTACCAATATTAGTTTCAAATCTTGATTCAAATGGCCTAATATTATTAATTAATGAAGTATTACAGCCACCAAGATTGTTATTGATATAGATATCAATTGCACTGCCATCATACCTCCCTACTATGAAGTACCACTGCCCTTGTTGTGGGCTACCTTTTGTGCATTGGATATATCTTCTTGTGTAAGGATTGTTACCCGTCTGAACGGCAAATTCAAAATGTTTATTGTTATAATTGTGTTGAAACCAAAATTGACCTTGATCTCCTGAATTGTTTGCATTAATAGAGATTATATTGGCATAGGGATTACCGGTATTTGGAGGTATTGCCCAATTGACCCAAGCCATTATTGTGAGTGTATTTGTGAATCCAAAATTTACATTATTTCCAGATGAATTTTTTGCCACTAAGTAGTCATTGGCTCCATCTAATTTGTAACCGCCCCCAACTACGGCATTTGTAGGAAGTGAGCCGTTCATTGCTGTTGCATTATTGTCAAGTAATGAATCAATAGTCTTTGGATCTCTTTCACCTTCAAGGTGGTAAATCCCTGTAGCATTTTTCCAGACGTTTTTAGGGTCATCAAAATTCCCATCACCGTCATAGGCCGTATATATATAGAATTCAGTATCAGTAAGTTTTTTAATTAAAGGTGCTTTGAAATAAACGATATATTCATAATTAATTGGATCATATTTTACGACTTCGTAGGGACATTCAATGCCATTAATAGTAAATATACGTAAATCATTTCCATCATCATTACCTTTTGACTCCCAATATGGGTCGTTTTGTGAAGTCGCCTTAAATAAAACAGGAAAATCCCCCATATCTTCTTCGATATAATTATGGTTAACAAAGAATAAAAATCTAGCTTTGTGGTCAGATGAGTGCCAGTTATTTGCTCCAAATGGAACAGTATAAAATGTGACAATTAATAATGTTATAAATATAAGAGTAGAAATTTTTTTTAATGTCATGAATCTTTGTTAAATAAGAAATATAAAAAGATTCCTGTAAATAAAAATATAATTATTTTTTAATTGGCTCTCCAAAACATCTGTCCCCAGCATCTCCGAGCCCTGGAACGATGTAGTTCTTTTCATTGAGTTTTTCATCAATTACAGCTGTGACAACTTCTACATCTTTGTGCTTTGCAAGTATTTCCCGGATACCTTCAGGTGCGCTTATCACCGCAACGACAATAATCCTCTTGAAATCTCCTCTGCTCTTTACCTCGTCGATTATCCTTGAAATCGTGTGGCCTGTTGCAAGCATTGGGTCTCCAATCATTATTATGTCATCTTTAGTAGTCTTTGGCACTTTTACGTATTCCACTGATATTCTGGATTCAGGCGCAGGGCCTCTCCATGCGCTTATTATCCCAGCCCTTGCCTTTGGGAATACCTTGTAAAATCCCTCTATGAAAGGAATTGCGGCCCTTAGGATATTTATCATGACTAGATTATCCTTATCAGATATCCTGACCCCCTTTGTAGGGCAAACAGGAGTATCAATATCAATTACTTGATAGTCAAACGTCTTGGATAACTCGTAGCCCATGTACCTCCCAAGTTTGTTTAATCCT
>LNGC01000061.1 GCA_001587715.1 Candidatus Methanofastidiosum methylothiophilum
CCTAATACTTCCACAGGTACTTTTTCCAATGGGTTACCTTCTATCCTTAATAGTCTTGCCATAGGGTTTCTGCTATCTACCGCTATCTCACATCCTTTATATCTTATTCTAACTTTTTCTCCTAAACTTGCATCTATTAATTCATTTTTGAGTAATGTTTCTGGGTCAAATCCCATAGTTTTACTTACCTTTTTATATACAAAGTTTCCTATCTTATCTAAAAAATTCATTTTAATTCCCCCTTAATTTTAATGGTTCCCCTTCGTTTGCAGTTTTCATTTTTTTTAGTCTCCTTCTAACTTCTATACTATAGTAAGTTGGACTTACTATATAAATGTTATTATTAATAATATTTTTATCTTTAAAAAAATAAATTATACCCCCCCAAAACTTTCCTTAATTACTTTATACTTACCACTACACCCCTTCCTTAAACAACTAACCCACCTAATACTATCCAAATGCAAATGTCCACACTCCATACATTCCAATTCATACACCCTAACCAACCCATCACTACCCATCTAATCCCTCCGATAAATTATATATTAATAATAAAATAAATAGTAAACTATGACAACCTGTGATAACTGTGGAAGAGAAATAAGCAACACTTCTAATACTCCCTATGCAAATTCAACCCTATACATCAATGAAATAAACCCAGATAAATCCTTAAAAAGTAAAAAAATAAACCTCTGTGATATTTGCACCGTTGCTATCCACTATGCATTAGAAGAGCTAAAAAAACATGATAAAAAGGGAAATTTAGTTAATCAAGAATTTATTAATTAAGTTCCCTTTTTATTTTTTTTTATACAATTTTTTCCTGTAGGTTTCCATTCTTTCTTTTTGTAGTCATATTCCCTACATACACCATTTATACAACTTCTGGCTCCCATATTTCTTTCACCTCCTTAGTCATTATTCCATACTAACCATAGGGAAGGTTGATTACCGGGGGTGTTTGCAATCCATTTTTCGGTTTCAGCAAATGATACCTCTATCACATCGTTATCATCATTTAAGCTGTCTATAAAGCAAACTACTTTCCTATCCATGTCTATATAAATTGGGTACATATAATGCCCCCATTTATTTCTATATAAACAGTGGATTCCTAAACCAACCCTAGGGTCTGCAATCATTTCCCCTACTGCTTTCCACCCATTATCTGAGAAGTTTCTCCACACACTTGTTACCTTATGCCCTTCCTTTTGGGCTGCATTTTGTATAGCATAAGTTAATTCTTTATGTCCACTTCCAGATGTAGTAGTTCCTGCTAGGTCTGCTATTAGCTTTTGGGCAGGTATATAACCAAATAGTTCATAGATTATTTGTGCTGCGGTAAAAGGTCCACACCAATAATTAGTTCCTTGGTCTTGGGCTTTATCGTATCTTGGACTAGCATAGATATTAGAAGGTACTGGTATTGGGGTTGGAGTTATATCTGCTCCGGGAGCTATCCCAAATCTTACAGTCTTGGGGTCTACATTCTTATTTGCATCCTTAAACACATCAACCCTAAGAACTGCATCATCAACTTCTGCTAAAGTAAAATGATTTTCACTACCTCTAGGAACTGCAACCCATGCAGGTTCCTTTTTCTCGGTTAATTTAAATCTATACTTCCTTTCTATGGCATCTACATAATCTGCCCATGTTGCATTTACATAGCTCATAGCTTTTTTCCTCCTATTTATCCTATTTTTATCCCTATCTCCTTGGTTTGGATTAGTTCTTTATAGATTTCTAATTGTGTTTTTTGGGGTTGGACTACTGGTTGAACTGTTGTATTTTCTGTAGTTGCTGCTTTTGGTTCTGGTTTATAGTATCTATTTAGTCCTGCCCTTGCACCCCCTCCATGTTTATCTAGTCCGGTGCATCCATCATAATCTGCATCGCATCTATAGCAGGAAATTTCATTTACTCCTTTTACATGGTTTCCTAAACAGTTATAATGCTTACACAAAGGGCAATAATTTATCCATGAATAATACCCCGCTGTTCCTCCATAATATCCACCGGGGTAATAATATCCACTAAGTATCTCTATATCTTCCTTTTTTATTGCTGATACATCTCCTATATTTGCAGTAACTAATAGAACTGCTCCCAGTAATACAAGTAATTTAATAGTTGGCTTAATATGATCGCCTCCTACCTCATAGCTTTATTCTATATGCACCCTCAAAAATCCTTCATTTATTATAGATTTTATTTTTGGGCAAAGCCACTATAGAATTTTTTTAGGTCTGCTATAAGACCATGTTAATCCATTTTAAGCACCCCACACTTTCTTAAGAGTTAATTATATTACCTTTAGGAGATGTAAAAGGATTACTAAAATTCCTATTACTGTTAATCCCCCAATTATATATCCCCTTTCTTCTTCTTCTTCAAAACTAATCTTGTCTGTTTCTATTTCCTTATCATCTAATCTTACTGCCATAATATCCCCCCTCCTTTTTTTACTTAGAATTTGTATAGTGCAAATGTTAATAATGCCACTATAATTGGAACTAAGATTACAACCACGATAGAAACCATTTTGGTTGTATCCTTCTTTAAAGTATCATTTTCATCCTTTCTCTGTTTTTTCGCAGTTACAAACCCTTCTTTTATATCTTTACCTAATTTTTCTATCTGGCTTTTAACTTCCTTCTTATATTCCTTGTCTTCCTGTTGGAATTTTTCCAAAGTATCCTTAACTCCCTGTTCAACATTGTTTTGTCTTTCTGCAATATTTGCTATCTGCCTATCCCTTGCATCATCTAGTTCCTTCTTAGTTTCTAATCGGGTTTGAATTTTATCATTTAGTTCCCTTTGCTTCTGGAACCGTTTATAATCTCTTTTAAGCTTCTCATCCTGTTCATCTAATCTCCTTTGCACATCTTCTTTAATTTCATTCATGTCCTGCCTTATTTCATGTATGTCTCTCCCTATACCTTCTACAGTTTCATCATATTTTTTACCCCACTCTTTTTGAGTTTCATTATGGATTTTAAGCATATCTATGTCTTTTTCTTCTTTTTTCCCGTTTTTTTCAGCCATTTTTCCAACCTATCCCTATTTAATTTAGATATGCTCTATTAACACCTATATTTATAATGTTGTTATCTTCTAAATTAAAAAAATCTCTTAATTTAAATGGAGACATTAACTCCATGTAAGGGGTTGGGCAGTTCCTAACTTCTGGCCTAATATTCCATACTGGCAATCCACAAATAAAACAGGGGAAAATATTATAGAATACTGCTAGTTTAGATTCATTTTTAAAAGTAACCGGGTTATCTAAGGTTATATTTAATGTGCCATGATACATCTTATATTTAAATCTTTGAACTATTTGGGTTTCAATCTCTTTAAAAGTTTTTTTACCTGCTATACCACACCCATTTCTAACAACTCCCTTTAAACAAATTTCATCTTTATTAAGATAAAAAATAGGTCTATCATGTTGTATCCACTGGTTTACCTGTATTGGTTGTTTAGTCATAAGGTAATCGTATATTGGCTTAACTCTACTTTGGTTGGATACTGGTTTTTCTTCGGGGTATCCTACCTCAAAAATAACTATTTTTCCCATTTTTAAAAATAAATCTATTACTTTCTTATATTCCTTAAAATGATGTAAAACACTCATACATAAAATTATATCATATTGGTTTTCTTTCCCTAACTCTTCTATGTCTTCTATGTCCATGAATTTATTAATTAAATGCAGGTTTTTAACTTTATTTTCTTGGTATACTTCCTTTAATAGTGGTTCATAGTCTACCATTGTTATATCTGCAAATGGGAAGTCATTTAATAATCTTAGACTAAAGTATCCATAATTAGCTCCAAAATCCAATATCTTTAAGGGAGCATATTTATTATACCTAGCTAATATAGGGAGTATTGATTTATATCTTGAGCTGCATTCCCTATTCCCTTTAATGATTATTCCCTCTTTACTTATTCTATCTTGGTATGGGTTATTTGTTATCATCTTATCCCTTAACTAGTTCATAATTAAAATGCCTTGCCCTTCTTCCGGGTTTGCTATATCTAAATCTTCCTAATCTAAATCTTGAATCTCTTATTATATCATGGATTTCTAGGGCATTATACTGGTATAGGTGCCTATCTATTAACTCAAAATCTGGTTTTTTTACTTCCCCTATATGGGGCATTTCCCCAATATTCTTATATCCATCACTTACTCTTCCCCATTCATAAGCATCTGGAGTAGATAAATAAAGTATTCCTCCATCTACCAACAATTCTTTAAGGTTCCTTAAAGTATCTATGGGGTTATAGAATAAGTGTTCTATTACCTCTGTAAAAATTATTCTATCAAATTTTCCCTCTACCTTATCTATTTCTGTTTCAATATCCAGTAACCGATAATCCAAATCATAATTATGCTGAATTGCATCATCCATATATTTCTGAACATCTACTGCAACAACTTCACAATTATAAATTTTCTTAGCAAAACAAGATAAGGTTCCATAAGCACACCCTGCATCTAAAACCCTATTCACTTTATTACTTTTAGAATCTTTATACATCCATCCTGGGATATGCTGCCAATAATGAAATTCCTCTAGTTTATATGCATCCCTATAGTGGGAGATACTATGGCATTCAATATCTTCTTGTATTTTCCCTAGAATTAACTTCCAATCTTCCATCTTTTATCCCCCTGCAATTTATGTTCTGGTTTTATTGTCGGATCACAATAAATCTTTATTCCCTTACTTTTTGCTTCTTCACAAAATCCAACATCTTCCCCAAATTTATGAACTTTGTATTTTATTCCCCTATCTATTACCTCCCTTCTTATAAGATAACATGCCCCGGTAACATCTACCTTAAAAATATTCTGGGGGATGTACCTATAAACATAATACCCCCTTCTCCCATTCCTTTCTTTTTTTACTCTGTAATTATACCAGTCCTGCCCAAAATGGAATCCATTATATACCAAAGCAGATACAATTTCCTTTTTATGTGCTAGTAACTTCTTTAGGGTGTCTGGCTGGATTATTATATCGCTATCTACACTGAATAAATAATCCCATTCTACAGTTTTTACTAACTTTAAAAATCTATTTCTAACTATTGTAAATAGAGTATAATCCCTATTTTCCCTATCCTGCCTATCTGTCCTTCTTTTATATACCTTATCATCCCTTTCATAAACAATTAATTTATAGTCTTTTTTATTTTCTGCCATCCAATTTAAAATTAGTTCCCCTGTTTTATCGCTAGTGTTATTCACAAAGAAGCAGGGTATAAGTTTATTTTTGGGATAATCTAAATTTGATATTCCCTCTAAATACTCTTTAACTATTTCTTCCCTGTTTTGAATGGGGCAGCCAATAGCTACTACTGGTTCATTCCCCATCCTTATCCCACCTTTGCAACTGTTCTATTACTGGTTCTAAATTCTTTTCCCAACTGCAATTATATGCTACTTTTTTCCTAACTTCCCTTAGTTTATCCCCATGATTCCTTCTCTCTACCATCGCATCCCCTATATAACTAATATATTCCTCATCCGTTTTTGCCCAATACACTCCTTCATAGTAGGTTTCCGGTAGGTTTGAAGTTACTACTGGATTTCCTGTTGCCATGTATTCCCAAAACTTTAAGGGATTGCATGCCCTTGTAACTTGGTTATCTCTAAAGGGAATAGTGCAAACATCAAAATGATTTACCCACATTGGCAGGTCATCATAAGGAACATGCCCTAAGAAAAATAAGTTATCTGGTCTTCCTATTGACCTTTTTAGTTTTACATTATACTCTAATCCTAATATTACAAAATTAAAATCTGGGTATTCTAAACAACTCCTATATAGAAGTTCTAAATTAACCCAACTAGCTATCGCCCCTGAAAATCCTACTACTGGATTTTTTCTCTGGAACCCCGGTAGTTTTAATTTCCTATAAGGATTTCTAGTTGCTTGTTGATAATGGTCATAATCTACTCCATTCTTTACCAATAACACATTATCATTTAATTTTTTAACTTCCTTATATAACTCCGTGGAAACTGCTAATACTAAATCTGCTCTTTTTACAGATTTTTCCCATTCTGGTTTCCATGAACTAAACTCTCCTGTTGGGCTGTCTAGTGCATCAAAAATAACATACTCTGGCTTTATCCTATTAATCCAGTCATAATATGGGGGATAACTGAAATAATAGACATCTGGATTTAATGTTGCAGGGTGTACCATATTAGAAACTATGTAAAAATTTTTTTCTAGCTCTTCTATCCCTTCTAATACATACTGCCCCTTAATTCCTGGGATGTGGTTCATAAAATAGCATGTATGTCCTTCCCTACTTAACACTTTTAATACTTGGTTTGGTCTTTGGAAGAGTATATTATAATTTACTGTTGGTGGATACAATATTCTTAAAATGCTCATTCCTCCTATGGTTTAGATAATTCCTTATTAGTTTATACTAATATTAATAATTTACTTTTTACATTGGGTACCTACCGGGCATTGGTACCCTCTGCTTATTATCTGGATTAGTAGCTTGGGATATATCCTCATTCCTTGTAACCATATCCTCTCCTACATCATCAAAAATCCTAGTAAAAGGACTTTTAGGATTCATTCTACATAGAGAGAAATAAGTTAATCTAGCTCTTACAAAATTTGTCCATAATAAAGTAGAATTATTGCTTATATGAATATGGATAACATCTATAGCTTCATTACTAGGTAAATTAAAATGGATTAAAAAGTTTTCTACCCTATACTTTGCTATTCCACTTCCCCCATCAGTACATCTTTTCTGTCCTCCAGGGTCAGTTGTTATATGACTATCTGGAGGATAATAAGTATAAAATGGGGGTCCATTTCTTATTATTAAGTAAGGGTCAGCTGCATCATACCAGTACCACTTCTTAGTTTTCTTACCATGTACCCCTATCCAAATTCCTCCAGAAGGATACCAAACTTGGAACCCCCTATTATTTGTGTAATGATGTACTCTCATATTCATTGTAATTACATCATCTGTCCAAATATAATCAGGTTCTCCCAATATATGCTCATAAGCTAGGTATTGGTATACTTGGATTTTACATTCTGAATCTGTCCATGGAATAGTTCTTAAAGTTCCTCCTATTGCAACCTGTTCACAATAACAACTTTTAGGAACTTCTAAAAATGCTAAAGGATTATTCCCCTGATTATTCCCATTCAAATTATTAGGGCAATCGTTATTAGTTATAGATACATTACTTCCACTGCCTATATTCTCATCATAGCTTTGTTGGTTTGCTACTGGAACAGCACTACATTCATGGTCAGTTAATCTTACTATATCCCCTACATTAGTCTGTACTTCTTTTGTTCCTTCATCTGTGGGCTGTGGGCATTCATAAGGTATATATTGTTCTGGCACTCCTGATTCCCTCATTATCCTAACTAGTCCTACCTGCCCCTCCTTTACTTTTCCAAATGTTGCCAAATCTACCTACTCCTTGCAAATATTAAGTTATTGCTTCCAAATGGTCTGACTAACATATATCCAGTTTCCGGGTCGGTTTCTACTACCACTGCCCTTCTTGCCTTGGTTGCTTGAATAGCTTTTGTTATCATAGCTTGTAAAGCATCAACTTCATTTATTATACTCATACTAGTATCGCTAGTTACTGCATTAAAAGTAGTTGTATAATCTGCTTGTTTTCCTTTTATAGCTTTATCTACTATTGTAAATATTAAATCTGAATACATATCATCTTCTGGGAATTTTACTTGCATTCCCGGTTCCACATCATAAAATTTAGAAAAGGTTACTTTAGCAGTATATAGGGGCCATGCTTTTTGATTCAATTCTTCTAATACTAATCTCTCCATCGTTGCACTGCTTACAACTGTACTATCAGTTATGGGGTCTCCTATCTGTAACCCATATTGACTCACACTTTCTTCTATTCTCCTATGGGCAAATACAGTTTCATCATTACATCCAAAACCTGTTAAATCATTTATTATATTTTCTGCATTGTCCTCGGTTTCTATTTCAGTTACATAAGGAGTATCTTCTGTGATATACTGAATGTTCCCTATATTATTTTTACCAATTTCAAACCAATTTAGGTTTCCCCCCATATCTACAAACCATCTAACTTTATTTAATCCTTTACTTATCCTATATTTTTCAAATAAAGAATCTAATGCAGCTTTTTTAGTGCTGAACTCTCCATACCAACTATCAGTTGCATCTCCTTGAGTTGTAAAACTTGGGTTGCTACCGGGGGTTAATTCTCTCCCCAAGTTAATTCCTGTTTGGTTTAAAATATTAAGTAATAAGGTTTGCATGTCATAATAATTTCCAGTTCCTAGGGTTGGATTCCAATTGAAGGGCTGCTTAACTAAAAAGAATCCTTTATCTCTTCCACTTAATGTAAATACTCTACTTGCTTTTCTATCTGTTCTTCTTACTCTTTGCAAATATCCTGAAATTACTTCTATTCCTATTGCAGTATTTATCCCAGACAAACTAAAACTAATAGGGTTCCCACTTCTAAAATCGCTATTGCCCTTATCTGTCCTGTATTGCATTGAAAAATTTGTAGATGAATCTGTTAATCTTTTCTGAATTTCCATATTTGAAATTCCTCTATAATCGTTAGACATAGGTATGGTCTCCTATAAGAACAGTTATACTTTCATCCTTCTCTATTTTTTCTGTAACTGGTTCTCCTTCTCTTATCTGGGTAACATTTTCATCCACACCGGGTAATCCTAAAGGGTCAAAAGTAACCCATCCCCTAACTAACACTATTTTACTCATAAACCCCCCTATCATAAAACTAGTTTTTGTATCAAATGCAGGGGAATTAACTGGAATTTCAAATTGTAAAGGATATTCTTTAGCAGTCCTTACTGAATAAACTGTCCTAGTTCCACAGATAAGTCTAATAAGTTTAGACTTTAACCCCCTAATATTAAAAATTGTACCTGTATCATATCGTTTACTTTTAATACAATATCTAGTCCGAACTGTTTTTGCATGAGGAATTACTGCTATACTTTTAAAATCTAGATAAGAGGAATAATTAAGCCATTCTCCTACTGGTTCAACCACTGGTAAATTTTCTGTATTCTTCCTTAGAACCACATCCCCTTTAAGGTAGGCATAGGAATCACTTGCACCCCATCCCCCGGACCATGCATTAAATCCAAACCTATCCCCTGCCTTGGGAAAACTACCAGAATAACTTATTTTTAAAGCAGAATTATAATATACTTGGATAAGGTTATCTAATACTTTTATCTCTACTATTCCATTCCATGCCCCTTCATAAGGACTATTAAATGTAGTTGCTAACTCGGTAGTTGTACCATTTACCACTTTTATTATCCTTAAATAATGCCCAAAATTAATTCTTTTCTGGATAATCGCAGCCATATAATTATTTGAATCCAATACATAGAATGCAAATACTAATCCATCATAATACCTTTCTACATTAAATGTTAAATCAAATCCATCTAATACTGTTTTTTTAGCTTCCGCATTTCCCCCACTGTAATTAGTTTTATCTATTAAACTTAGTTTATTATTTACAGTATCAAATTTAGCAGAACTATTAAAATCCCCTATATGAACAAATGAACTATTATTTAATGTCCAATCTTCATGGTCTGGC
>LNGC01000062.1 GCA_001587715.1 Candidatus Methanofastidiosum methylothiophilum
CACTCCCCGCGCCGCAATCAGATGCAGCCGCAGAACGTCCCGGTGCGTCAGCCGGCGCTTGCCTGCGCGCGTCTCGATGTAGCGCAGGGCCGCGAAGTAGTTCAGCACCTCCTGCCGCGACCGTTCGGCTATAGCCGGAACCTCGCGGCCCTGGGCGAGCTCGCGCACCTGCTCCTGAGTCAGGGGATTTCCCTCGATGGCGGTCGAACTGTGCGTGTTCCTCACCCTCGCGTCCTGCTGCAGCCGGGGAATCCACGCCACCTGCACGGTCGCGGCCAGCACCCGCGCCCGCAGCGCGGCGATTTCCTCGACGAGCGCGACCAGCCGCGCCGTAACCTCGAACGCGGGTTCGTATGCCACTGCTTCACTCTACAATAAGTCAAGCATAAGTCAAGTTATGAGTCAAGCGCCTGCGCCGCCGACCCAGCCGTCCCCATGAATCGGCTGCCAAGACTCCCACCTCGGCCCGGACGGGCACAACAGCACTCCGACCCGGAAACCGGACTTGGCCTGACTGGAGCTCTGCCGGGCATCGGCCACCGGCCGACGCCGCCGCTAGCCCCCTACCTCAGGAAACTCAGCCGCGAACGCGCGCCGGACGCGGGCGAAGAGCTTCTGGTCGAGTGGCTGCCGGCTCCTCACCACGTTCATGACCTCGTGACGGGCGCCCACAGCTTCGGCCAAGGCCTTCTCCAGCGCGGCAACCACGTTCCGGCGCTCTGTGTGCTGCTTCTTCGTCTTTGCCTCGGGGAGAACCGGCCCGAAAGCCACCAGACGAAACCGGCATGACGCCGGGTCGATGTGATGCTTGTCCCGCAGATGCCGCCGCAGCATGCAGCTGTTCTCGGCATACCCCAAGTGCTGGCCCATGCGATTGAAGGGAGACTGAGCGTTGGTCGAGGAGCTATCACCCGTCCGGCCAACGTAGTAGAGCTTCCGGCCTCGAGGTGGCTTCACCTCCCAGACATAGAGCCAGAAGCCGCGCCGAAGAAACCCGCCGCTAAAGCAGACCTTGTGAGTCTGCGCGTCCTTCATGCATATCACTCACGTCTTTGTCCCTGCCATCATTCCTCCAGGTCCTTCGCTATTCCCCGGAACTGCGCGAGCGCGGCTTCGAGATTGTCGGCAATCTCGGCCGCCAAGACGTCCGGCTCGGGCAGGTTCGCGGTGTCCTCCATGCTCTCGTCTCTGAGCCAGAAGATGTCGAGACTCGCCTTGTCCCGCGCGACCAGCTCGTCGTACCCGAACGAATGGAACCGCTCCGTCTCCGCGCGCCGGTGCCGGTTCTCCGGGTTGAAGCAGGCGATGAAGTCCGCAAGGTCCTCGAATCGCAACGGGTTCGTCTTGAGCGTGAAGTGCCGGTTCGTCCGCAGGTCGTAGATCCAGAGCCGCTCGGTCCACGGCTTGTCCCGGCCCGGCTTGCGGTCGAAGAAGAGCACGTTTGCCTTCACGCCCTGGGCGTAGAAGACGCCGGTCGGCAGCCGCAGCAGCGTGTGGACGTCGCACTCGGCCAAGAGCTTCCGGCGCACCGTTTCGCCCGCCCCGCCCTCAAACAGGACGTTGTCCGGCACGACAATCGCCGCCCGGCCGTTCATCTTCAGGAGCGACCGGACGTGCTGCAGGAAGTTGAGCTGCTTGTTCGAGGATGTCGCCCAGAAGTCGGTCCGCTCGTAGACGAGCGACTCCCGACCCGCCTTGCCCTCGCCGTTCACGACCGTGACGCTCGACTTCTTGCCGAACGGCGGATTGGTCAGCACCATGTCGTAGTGCCGGGACGGTTCGGAAACCAGCGAGTCGCCGGTCTCGATCGGCGACTCGTCGCCGCCGATGCCGTGCAGCAACAGGTTCATCACGCACAGCCGGACCACCGCATCCACGATGTCCTTGCCGTAGAACGTCCCCTGCCGCAGCGTCTGCTTCTGCCGCCGGTCCAGCTTGAACCGCGTGGAGTCGGTAAGGTATTCGTGCGCGGCCAGGATGAACCCGCCGGTCCCGCAAGCCGGGTCGCAGATTGTCATTCCCGGCTGGGGCCGCATCACTTCGACCATCGCCTTGATGAGCGGCCGGGGCGTGAAGTACTGGCCCGCGCCGCCCTTGATGTCCTCGGCGTTCTTCTGCAGCAGGCCCTCGTAGATTTCGCCCTTCACGTCAATGCCGAGGCCCAGCCACGTCTCGCCGTCAATCAGGGCAATGAGCCGTTCCAGCTTGGCCGGGTCCTGAATCTTGTTCTGGGCCTTGCGGAAGATGACGCCCAAGAGGCCTTCGGCCTTGCCCAGCGACTCGAGGATGTGCCGGTAATGCGTCTCCAGCGCGTCGCCGCTCTTGCCCTTCAGGCTCGGCCAGTCCAGCCCTGCCGGGACAGGTGACCGCCTCGAGAACGGCGGCTTTGTCTGCTCGTCGGCCATCTTCAGGAACAGCAGGTAGGTGAGCTGCTCGACGTAGTCACCATAGCTCACCCCGTCGTCGCGCAGCACGTTGCAGTAATTCCACATCCGCTGGACGATGGTGGCGGATTCGGTCATGGACACCTCCAGGCATCGGGAACAGGCAATAGCCAATAGTGAACAGGCATTAGTCGCGGCGGCTCCGCGATCTCCTCTGGACGCTGGCAATCAGGGCATACAGCATCTTCCCAATCTCCTCCGTCCTATTGCCTACTTGGCTACTTGCCTCATGGCTGACATAGCCCAGGTTCTCCGCGATTGTGATGTGCGTCTCAAGCTCCAGCAGTGAGCCCCGCGCTATGCGGAGGAATTGCACGCATTCGCCGGTCATATTCCTGCCCCAGCCCTCGGCGATATTCGCCGGAACTGACGATGCGGCGCGTCTCGCCTGGCTGGTGAGGCCGTACATCTCATCCTTTGGGAATGCCTGCGTGACGCGGTAGACATCGGTCACCAGTGACATCGCCCGTTTCCACACCTCCAAGTCTCGGTACGAACTGATAGTCATTCCTTCTTCCCTCGCCTCTTGGCTATTGGCTCTTGCCTAATGGCTATCCGTCCCCGCCTCTTGGCTATTGGCTGCTTGGCTCTTGCCTCTCTAATCCTCTTCAGCAGTTCGGACGCAGGTTCATCCGTCGGGTCCTGCGGCACCAGTCGCCCCTCGAACGCCCGCTTCAGGATGGCCTGCCGCAACCGCGCCGCCTGCGCCAGCGCCGCCTCAATCGCCTTCTCCTCGGCATCGACGACCGAAAGCCGTTCCTCAATCTTCGCTACAATCCGCCGCTGCTCGGGAAGAGGAGGGACTGGCACATCTAGCGACCTCAGGTCGTCGCCAGATATCGCACTGAACGTAGACCCGGTTCCTTTCCCAGCCAAGCGCGCTGCGTTGGTCCGAAGCAGATAGAGCAGGAACAGCGTCTCTACGCCAGCCAGCGGCCGAACCGCTGCCAAGCCGCGTCCGATGCACGACTTGGCTGGACAGATGTTAGTCGGTCCAACCGGCGCCCGAACAGAAACCAACACGTCACCTTTCTCTGCGGTCTTTGTGGGCGCACTGCACCACTTACGCGGGGTCGGGCATAAAGGACCGAACTCCAGCTTGCCTTGGTAGAACGGTAGGCCCTTGCCGTCTTCGTTGTACGTCGAGGAGGGCGGCGATTGGCCCTGCACAATCTGACTCAGGTCGCCCAGCGTCGTCCACGCCCAGCCGGAAGGAAGCTCGCGTGAACTCCCGTAGGAGGACGACGTCACTTGTTGATCGCGGGTTGCAGGAGAGGCCATGTCCGCTCGATCAGTAACTGCATTGCGTGAGCGGCATCTGAAGCCTTACTAAGGACGCTGGGGCCCGTGGAGTACGGGATGGAGAAGAAAGCGGCAGCCCAAGCCTCGCCCCATGGTGCGGCCTCGAATGGCCAAGCGACTCCGCGTGCGATCTCCTTTTCCTTGTCCCTCAGAAGCTGCAGCAACCTGAGGTTCTTCTGCCGGTGAGATGTCTCGAAGTGGATGCACGCCCTTATCTGCTTTGCGCGCTTGCTGACTTGCCATTCGTAGTGAATGTGGCTGTGGCCCAGATAGACTTGGAAGTAGTTTCGCCAAGCGCTTGGCGTGGCGGTGAAGTTTCTGCCAGCAGCGACCACATTCAGCTGGTTGAACTCGTCGGCGATTCTCTGCCAGAGTTCCGCATAGGGAGAACTCTGGTTCCTCCGAGTCTCCGACGCCTTTTTCTGTTCAACCCTTACCTGGTAGTCCTTTGTCTCGGGTAGAGGAATGATGACCTTCGGGACCAGCACCAACTTGCCCTCACCCAGCCGGTACGGGGTGAGTTCCACGCAGGACATGTCGAGCGCGAAGTTGCGCAGCCACAGCACGGAAGCTGTGATCTCTTGGTCATCAAAGGACCCAGCAGCCAGGATAATCCGCGGCGGACTCCTAAGGAACTCCGACTCCTCATCGACGAAGAGCTCTATGCGCTTCTTCGCCTCCTCAATGCTGACCTTCTCGAACTTCGCGAGCATCTCGATTACCTGTTCCGGTGTCGCCGTAGAACAGAACGCAGCATAGCGAATGGCCTGCAGGTCCGCATGCGTGCCACGAGCGTCGAGCTTCATCTCAACGACGACTAGCGTTCCGGTCTGGTCCAAGGCGAGAAGGTCCAGCCGTCTTGCGCTCTTGTCGAATTTCCCGAACTGCGCGGTGATGACTAGCAGGGGTTCGCCGAGAATGTCGGGGTTCTTGACTATCCATTGTTCCATGTCCCGACGTTCTCTTACTCCAAGGTCCGATAAAGCCACCGGCTCTATCTTGCGCAACCTCGTCTCTTTGGGGTCGACCTCGTATATGAATTCCATACTACCTCGCAGTGATTCTATGCCGCCAAGGCTTCGTTCAATTCTTCAAGCAGCTTGTTCAGGTCTTCGCCGAACGTCTGATATGCCTTCACCGGCCCGCCTTTCTCGTGGAACGGCGCGAGTTCGAGGTCGCCGAGTTCGACCCGGAGTGACGTGGCGATGTGGTCGCGGATCAGCTCCAGCCACGCCATCTGCTCGGGCGTGAACCGGCGGCCGGCCTTCTGCTGCCGGGCCAGCCATTCCGCGAAGCGGCGGTTCACAACCTCGTCGAACGGCTCCAGCGCGTCCACCTCGCCGATGGCGAACCGCACCAGCGAGATGACGTTGGTCAATAGCTTCTGCGGCCCGGCCCGGCGCACCCGCGCCCTGTCCAGCTTCTCATACGCCTGCCAGACCAGATCCGGCGTCAGGTTCGTCGGCGGCCGCTGGATGGCCTCGGCCAGCTCCCGGATTGCCTCGTAGGTCAGGCGGCGACTGCCGTACGGTCGGGAGAAGATCATCTGCAGGGCGGTGAGCTCGTCTTTGTTCGCCGCGATGAACTCCCGGAACGACGCGACGGTCCGGCGCGCCCGTTCCTCGACCTCCTTCGCCGGGCCGGCGTCTATCACCTCGTCCTTACTCACGGTGTCAATGGTCTGCTCGCTGCGGCGCCTGGTCTCGACAAGGGCCTGCCGCAGCTGGGCGCTGTCGAAGACGAGGCAGGCTTCCCGGGCCAGCGTCTCGCTGGCTGCTGCCTTCTGCTCCGCGCTCGGCTCATCGGTCTTGAACAGCTCCTTTGCCTTCTCGTCCTGCGCGTCGGGGTCGAATGCATCGAGCAGGCGGTTGACCACGGCCGAGAGCGGCCGGCCGCCGGAGAGCGCTTCCAGCCGGTCGCGCTGCTCCGGCGTCAGCGCCCGGTCGAGCTGGGCGAGGCGTCCGGCCAGCGACGTGAGCCGGTCCTCGTCGCGGTTGCCGAGCGCGACCTCGTCGAGCAGCTTGTCGAACGGGACCGAGCGGGCGCGCTCGAGCGAGCGGGTCTGGGTCTTGTCCGACTCGAACACGCCGACCGCGTCAACGATGACGAAGCGGGTCTTGGCGGCCGCGTCGGGCGTGACCGCCTGCAGTTCGTTCGGGTCTATCACCCGCATCCCCCGGCCCTTCATCTGGTCGAAGTACAGGCTCGACTTGGTGTCGCGCAGGAATACGAGGCATTCAAGCGGCCGGATGTCGGTGCCGGTGGAGATCATGTCCACCGTGACCGCGACGCGGGGGTTGTAGGAATTGCGGAAGCTGGCAATCAGGTCCTCGGGCTTCTCGCCGGTCGTGAGGTAGGTGATCTTCTTGCAGAAGTCGTTGCCCCGGCCGAACTCCTCGCGCACGATGCCGACGATGTCCTCGGCGTGGGAGTCGTCCTTGGCGAAGATCAGCGTCTTCGGGACCTCGGTGCGGCCGGGAAAGAGCTCGGTAAGCAGCCGGTCGCGGAACGCGCGGATGATGGTGCGGATCTGGTCCGTGGCGACGACCGAGCGGTCGAGCTCCTGCCCGGAGTAAACCAGGTCGTCGTCGAGCAGCTCCCAGCGGGTCCGGCGGGTGAGCTTGTCGCGGCGGTCTACGTAGAAGCCGGCCTCGACCCGGCCGCCCTGTTCGGTGATGCGGGTCCGGATGCGGTAGACGTCGTAGCCGACGTTGACGCCGTCGGCGACCGCCCGCTCGTGGCTGTATTCCATCACCAGGTTCTGGTTGAAGAAGCCGAGGGTCTGCTTCGAGGGCGTGGCGGTGAGGCCGATGAGGAAGGCGTCGAAGTACTCCAGCACCTGGCGCCAGAGATGGTAGATTGAGCGATGGCACTCGTCGGAGATGATGAAGTCGAAGGTCTCGATCGGCAGCTGCGGGTTGTAGCCGACCTCTTTGGGGCGCGAGTCGCGGGCGGCGGTGTCGAACTGCGACTTCTCCTCGAGCGCCGGGTCGAACTCCAGCTCGCCGCGCAGCATCGAGAAGAGCCGCTGGATGGTGGTGATGCAGACCCGGCTGACCGGGTCGAGGGCGTTGGCGGCAAGATGCTGGACGTTGTAGAGGTCGGCGAACCTGCGGCCGTCGTCGGGCGTGACGTACTGCTGGAACTCGCGCCGGGCCTGGCGGCCGAGATTGTTGCGGTCCACGAGGAACAGGATGCGCCGGGCGCCGGCATGCTTGATGAGCCGATAGCAGAACGTGACCGCGGTGAAAGTCTTGCCGCCGCCCGAGGCCATCTGAATCAGCGCGCGCGGCCGGGCCTGCGCGAACGACGTTTCGAGATTGGTGATGGCTTCGACCTGGCAGCCGCGCAGGCCGGCGGTCACCAGCGGCGGCAGCCGGGTCAGGCGGCCGCGCAGGGTGTCGGGCTGCGCGAGCCACTCGCGCAGAATCTCGGGCCGGTGGAACGCGAAGACGCGGCGCGAGCGCGTGTCGGGGTCGCGCTGGTCCCGGAAGAACGTCTCGGTGCCGGTGCTCTCGTAGGCGAACCTGAGCCCGTGCTCGTGAAGCGGCAGGGTGTCGGGAACGCCGCGCTGGTACTTGCTGGTCTGGTCCGCCACGCCGGACAGGGTCGTGCCCTCGGGCTTGGCTTCGATGACCCCGCAGGCCTTGCGGTCCACGAATATGACGTAGTCCGCCGCGCCGGTTTCCAGCGTGAACTCCCGCACGACCACGCCGGGTCCGGCGCCGAGGTTGACGAGCAGCCGGTCCTGCACTATCCAGCCGGCGGCTTCGAGCAACTTATCTATTCTCTCACGAGCCCGCTCTTCCGGGGTCATCGGCCGAGAGTGTAGGCGGCCGCGACAGCCGTGTCAAGCCGGCAGGGGGTCGCCGAGTGGCGAGCGGCGAGTGACAAGTGAGCCTGAGGGATTTCTCCACTGCGGTCGAAATGACGGCCGGTGTCGAAGCCGGTTTCGGAGGAAGTAACGAGCGCTGTTACGCAAGGAGTTACGGACGCTGTTACGAGGGCCGTGAAACCGGCTGTAACCGAAGCCGCAAGAGAAGCCGTGAGGACTTCTGTTACGAATGGCGTAAGGAAGCGTGTAACCGATGCGGTTGCGCAAGCTGTAACCGAAGTCGCAAAGCAGGCCGTGACGGCTTGAGTAGTGAGTCTAGTCGTGCAAACAGTGACGATGCCCGTTAGAAACAGGGTAACCCGGGGAACGGCCCAGGGGACGGGGGTCGTTTTTTCGGTGTTCCGGCCCAACTCCTGCCGGGTCAAAGACATATGCGTTTGGGTTGGCTGCTTCCACGGCACGCTGGTCTCGCGCCCGGGGCGGGTAGCCGGACTCACCGGCTGGTTCAGTCTTGACTGAGAGCGAGCCTCCGCTACAATCCGGCAGGATTCAGAAAGGAGAGCAGATGCGCAGCTTAAGGTTCGGTATCGTCCTTTTGGCCGCGGCCGGATTGCTTCTTGTCGGCTGTAAGAAGCGGCTGCCGAAGTGGACCATCATGGCCTACTACGACGGTAACTGCGACCTGGACGTCAGCCGCAACGGCAACTCCTGGGTTGTCGCCGAGGCCCAGGAAGCGGAGGAGGTCGGCTCGACCGACAACGTCCAGATGATTGCGATGGTCGGCTCGGTCCGCCTCGGCGGCAACTGCAAGTATTACCGCATCGAGCAGAACCTGAACGAGCTGCCCGACTCGCTCAAGTCGCCGGTGCTCGAGGTGCTCGGGACCAAGGACATGTCCGACCCGGCCACGCTGCGCGACTTCATCCGCTACTGCGCCGAGAACTACCCCGCCGACCACTACATGCTGATGATCAAGAACCACGGTGGCGGCTGGCGCGGGGCCTGTCTCGACCAGCAGAACGGCGCCGGCGCGATGATGACGATGCCCGAAACGGCCTCTCCTTTGCCGTTCCAGTCGCTCACCCCCCGCCGGATGTCGGGTCCCAGGACCACCTCGCCGATGTCGCGGATGCGGACCGGCGAACCGCTCTCGCTGGTGGCGACGGCAATGTTCCCGAAGTCCTGGACGGACCGTGCGTACCCCCGGCCGCGGACCATGTATTCGGTCCCGCCGAACTCCACGAGCCGCCCACCCACGTCGTTGTTGCCGCCCCTGACCGCCTCCAGCACGCGGCCGATGGGGATGTTGTAGTACTGTAGTTTGTTCGGGTCCAGGTTGACCTGGTATTGCTGACGGAATCCCCCGATGGGGGCAACCTCTGCAACCCCGGGGACGGCCTTCAGGTAATAGCGGAGATACCAGTCCTGATAAGAGCGCAACTCCGCCAGGGTCCTCTGCCCCGACGTGTCCTCGATCACGTACTGAAACACCCAGCCCAATCCCGTGGCGTCGGGACCCAGTTCGGTCTGGACGCCCGAAGGCAGCCGCTGCAGGGCCGTTGCCAGATATTCCTGGGTCCGCGAGCGGGCCCAATAGATGTCGGTCCCCTCTTCGAAGATGACGTAGACGAAGGAGTAGCCGAAGTCGGAAAAGCCGCGGACGGTCCGGACGCCCGGCGCCCCCAGCATGGCCGTGACGATGGGATAGGTGACCTGGTCCTCGATGATGTCGGGGCTGCGGTCCCAGCGGGAGTAAATGATGACCTGCGTCTCCGAAAGATCCGGAATGGCGTCCAGCGGAAGGTTTTTCATGGACCACCAGCCCAGGACGGCGGCGGCCGCGACGACCAGGAAGACGATGAGCTTGTTGTCGGCGCAGAACTCGATGATCCGGTTAATCATGGTCGTCTTCGCGCTCATCGGCCCCAGGCGGTGACGGGCCTTTCGGGGAGG
>LNGC01000063.1 GCA_001587715.1 Candidatus Methanofastidiosum methylothiophilum
TCGCCAACTTTAGGGTCATATCTTAATACTATAGTTGAATCTTTAATCTCTGTTATTGTAAGGGTAGTAATCTCGTTAGTAATAGATTTTCCTACTTCTGGTTTATGTTCTATAACAACATCCGTTCCTGTAACTTGGACAACTTGTCCTGGCCAGTCGGCTAAGTCTACAATCATTCCGACAGTTGGCTGTTTTCCATATCGAGTAACGAATGAACTAACTGTTGCTTGAAAAGTTTTTGGAATTTCTTCAAATCTTGTTATATCTTCAGTTTTTGGTACTTCTTCTAAGATCTTAGTTTGTCTAAACTTTAAGTTTGGATCTTCTGGCCCATAACCTTGCTCAGGAGGTATTGCAATTGTCTTTGTTTCTCCTTCCTTCATTCCTAATATTCCATTCTCAAATCCGGGAATAGTTGACCCGTCCCCTATCCTTAAGGTAAGAGGTTCATAGATTCTGCCCTCATTGTAAATACCTGCATTTTTTGCTTCTTCTAAAATGGATGTGTCAAAAACTGTCCCATCTTGAAGTTTTCCAACATAGTCAACTTTTACCGTATCTCCTTTCTCGACTTTTTTCTCTATAGCGCACCCTGCTGAAAGGAGTAACAATCCTATTAAAATAAGTCCAAAAATGTACTTTCTCATTAACTCACGTATACAAATCCGAATACAATCATTTATAAATCTTTCTTTGATAGGTTTTTTAGGTGGATAGATGCTATACGATGTGAAAGATCTCTCACTTTCCGAGAAAGGGAGGATGAGAATTGAATGGGCACAGAGAGAAATGCCCGTATTAGCACTGATTAAAGAAGAATTTAAACAAAAAAATACTTTGAAAGGTTACAAAATTGGATGTTGCCTTCACGTTACAACAGAAACTGCTAATCTCATGATTGCTTTGAAAGAAGGAGGAGCTGAAGTTTTCCTATGTGCTTCAAATCCCTTGAGTACCCAAGACGACGTTGCCGCATCACTAGTAAAGGATTATGGAATCTCTGTTTTTGCCATTAGAGGAGAAGATAGGGACACATATTATGATCATCTAAATAAAGTATTGGATGCAAAACCAAACATTACAATGGACGATGGGGGGGACCTAGTCTCTACAATAATGAAGGAACGAAGTGACGCTCTTTCTGGTATTATAGGTGGTACCGAAGAAACTACAACTGGTGTGGTAAGATTCAAGAGCATGGAAAAAGAAGGGGTATTAAAATATCCTATTATTGCTGTAAACGATGCAATGACCAAACATTTCTTTGATAATAGATATGGTACAGGCCAGAGTACTCTTGATGGAATTATCCGGGCTACAAATGTTTTATTATCTGGTAAAAACTTTGTCGTTTGTGGATACGGTTGGTGTGGCAAAGGAGTCTCTATGAGGGCAAGAGGCATGGGCGCAAAGGTCATTATCACCGAGATTGACCCTATAAAAGCAATTGAAGCAACTATGGATGGGTTTCAGGTCATGAAAATGGAAGAAGCATCTAAGGTCGGGGATATCTTTGTTACCGTAACGGGCAATACTCATGTAATAAGAGAAGAGCATTTTAAAAACATGAAAGATGGAGCCATTATTGCAAATTCAGGTCACTTCAATGTTGAAATTGATATAAAATCATTAGAGAAGTTATCAACATCTAAAAGAATAGTTAGGGATTCTGTTGAAGAGTATAAAATGAAGGAAGGCAAGAAAATATACCTACTTGGGGAAGGCAGACTAATTAATCTTGCTGCTGCAGAAGGTCATCCCGCATCTGTAATGGATATGAGTTTTGCAAATCAGGCTTTGTCTGCAGAGTACCTTTCTAAAGAAGGAAAAAAACTTGAGAATAAAGTATACTCTGTACCATTGGATATTGATAGAAGAATAGCTACTTTAAAGCTAAAGTCAATGGGAATTTCAATAGACACCTTGACAAAAGATCAACAACAATATCTTTCTTCATGGGAATCAGGGACTTAAGTTAAATATTTTTTATTATTTATTTGGGGTTAATTATAAATACCCTTTATTCTTATTCTTTTTAGGAGATATTGTGTTATTAAAGATTAAAGCTCTTGATATTGAAGCAACAGATTATCCGCTTGTTCTAATGCACAAAGACGATGCTAAGTCTCTTGGGGTTAGGAGGCTTGGCAGAGTTAATGTAAAGTTGGGAAAAGAAGAGTTCGTTGCTGTTGTGGATTTAACAGAAAAAGTAGTTTCTAAAGGGGAAGTAGGACTCTATGAGTACCTCTGTGACAAATTTGATTTATCGTGTAGTATAAATGCTGAGGTAACGTTGGCCCCACCTCCCGATTCTGTTCATTTCATAAAGAAAAAATTGGATGGAAGCGCTTTAAACAAAGAAGAACTGCATAGTATAATCCAAGATACAGTTGAAAATAGATTGAGTGACGTTGAACTTTCTGCTTTTGTGTCTGCAGTATACACAAGAGGCCTTTCTAGTGAAGAAGTAATTAATCTAATTAATAGTATGGTAAATACCGGTCAAACTCTTAATATTAATAGAAAACCCATTTTTGATAAACACTGCATAGGCGGTGTTCCAGGCAATAGAACGACTATGGTATTAGTTCCGATTCTAGGCGCCGCAGGTTTAACAATCCCCAAAACATCCTCGCGAGCCATTTCAAGTGCAGCAGGAACAACTGACACAATGGAATTATTATGTGATGTCAGCTTTCACAAGGATGAAATAGAAAGAATTGTTGATAAGATAGGCTGCTGCATAGTATGGGGCGGTGGAGTTGATTTGGCCATAGCCGATGATAAGCTGATAAAAATAAGAAATCCACTAGGGCTAGATCCTCAATCCTTACTTCTTGCAAGTATCCTTGCAAAGAAAAAAGCATCTGGTTCTGAAAAAGTAGTTATTGATATACCTGTTGGCAAAAATGCAAAAATTAAAGATGTCGTAGTGGCAAAGAAACTTGCAAGAGATTTCATTACCCTTGGCGAACGGCTTGAGATGGAAATAAAGTGCATGATTACATATGGGGGAAAACCTGTAGGTCGAGGAATTGGGCCTGCACTTGAAGCAATCGACGTTCTAAATGTACTGGGCGGGAAAGGCCCACAGGATCTAAGAGAAAAGTCATGTGAGATCGCCGGACTACTATTTGAGATGGGTGGCAAGGCACATCGAGGAAGGGGAAAAGAAATTGCTGAACAAATGATTGATAGTGGTAAGGCACTATCTAAGTTTAGAGAGATTATCGCAGAACAAGGAGGAAATCCTAAAATCAAACCAGAAGATATCCCTGTTGGCACTTATAATCACACAGTCAAATCAGAGATTGAAGGAAGAATAGACTTTATGGACACCAGAATGATAAATATGATAGCAAGGGCATGTGGGGCACCAGATGACAAAGGAGCAGGAATATACTTCCATGTCGAAAAAGGGGAAAAAGTAAAGAAAGGTCAGGACCTATTTACCCTTTACTCCGATAAGGAGAAAAAGATTGACAACGCCCTTCAAGTATTTGATGGAAATCTTCTAGACGTAGAGAAAGTAATATACGATATTGTAGAAGGGGAACTGTCCCTTTAATTTGACCTAGTTAAAGTCGTAAAAACTAATTCTCTATTTTTATATTATTTATAATTTTCTTTTCTTTAAGATAAGGTATTCTTTTTATATGGCCACAATTCAAACAAGTAAAAGTCACTTTTCCCTTGCCTGTCCTAATTCTCACCGTTTTGTTTGGAATAAAAACAGTGAAGCATTTCTTACAGAATTTTCTTTTAAATTTAGAGGGTATCCTTATTTTATGTCGTCTAGAAATTGCCACAGCAGTTTTGATAGAATTTTTCGATAATATTTCATCATTTTTATGTAACTCTGAGAATTTAAGAAGTTCTTTTATTCTCTCAGAAGCCACCTTTTTTCTTACTGCCTTTCTCTCTTTCCATCCCATTGATTTTTATTTTAATAATTACTTAATAAATACTTAGGTGATGAAATATCTAATTAATATAATATTTAAGAAATGTAATAGCGATTATGAATAGCAAGAGGAACATAAATATAAATTCTATATTATTTTTTTGAGGTAGTGCCCCAGGTGCACCATATTCAGGATAAATCCGTCTCGAAAAGAAGATAAAAAGCTTTATATACCTTATTTTATCTTAAAGCACGTTCTGTTCACTAAATTGTTTCGTGATATTATGATAAAAGTAGAAGAAGTAATGGTTAAAGATGTAATTTCAGTGACCATACCTGCAACAGTCAATGAAGCGCTCGAAAAAATGCAGAAATTCAAGAAGCCAGATTTACCCGTCATAAACAAAGAAAAAGAGCTTGTTGGTATCATTTCCCTGGATGACATAATAAAAAATCCCAATGAAGATCAGATAGCATTAGTAATGAGTAGAGAGTTTAAATCCGTAAAAGAAGGAGACGGCGTAAAAAAAGTTGCAAAAATTCTTTTAGATAATAATTTAACTAGAGTTCCAGTTATCTCTAATGGAAAACTTATGGGAGTAGTTGCCGTTCGAGATATTGTTATGAACGGTATATCAAAACTTGATTTAAATGAGCCTTGCCAAAAATATATGAAAGAAGAAGTACCTTGCATTTGGCAGGATACTCCTTTAAGATCCGCACTTATGATCATGGTTTACAGCAAATCAACTTTCTTCATGGTCTTGGGAAATGATGGGGGCATAGTAGGAATTGTTGATACTCAAGACATCATGTCTTCTGGTGAATTCCTAGACGAACTTAAAACCACTGAACTAAATATTTCAGGTGAAGGGGACGATTGGGCCTGGGAACCTAAAAATGCCCTACATATCGTTTCAAAGAAACTCACACTCCCTTTAAAACCTGTAAAGGAAGTAATGTCAACTGAACTTGTAACAGTCACAAGAAAAACAGCTATTAGTAAATGTGCAAAAGAGATGAGAAAAAATAACATTGAACAGATACCTGTCATTAATGCTGAAGGGGCACTAATAGGGATTATTAGAGATGTTGATATTATAAAATCCCTTTTATGAGCTGATACTGTTGTTTGACTCTTTAAAAAATAAATTTTCAGGTCTTGTAGATGGTGTTAGCTCAAAGAAGATAACTGAAAAAGACCTTAATAAAATATTAGAAGATTTTGAACTTTCACTTCTTGAAAGTGATGTTTCAATGAAGGTTTCTGAGAAAATTGTTAATGAATTGAAAAAGAAGCTTACTGGGGAAAAGATTTCATTAACGTCAAACAAAAAAGATTTTGTTAAGATAGCTGTTGAAGAAACTTTAACTGAAATTCTTGAATACAAGAAATATGATATTTTTAAAGAAATAGAAAAAAAGAGAAAAGCTGGAGAAATATTCTCAATTGCGTTTGTTGGTTTTAACGGAACAGGAAAGACTACAACTATTGCTAAATTTGGTAAATTATTAAGTGATAAAGGATACAAAGTTGTTATAGCGGCATCTGATACTTTTAGGGCAGGTTCAATTGAACAGCTCTGCTTACATGCAGAAAAAATAGGAATAAAAGTCATAAAACATAATTATGGCGCCGATCCAGCAGCCGTGGCATTTGACGCAATAAATCATGCAAAGGCTAGAGGGATTGATGTTGTTTTAATAGACACCGCAGGCCGTTCAGAAATGAATAGGAATCTGATGGATGAAATGAAGAAGTTAATTAGAGTTTCAAACCCCAACATGAAAATATTTGTAGGAGATTCTCTTGCCGGGAATGCTGTTGCTGAGCAAGCAGAAAAGTTTTCTGAAATTGGACTCGATGGATCAATATTGACTAAAGTCGATGCTGATTCTAGAGGGGGCGCGGCTCTATCCATAAGTTATATCACCGAAAAGCCGATACTCTTCATAGGAACTGGTCAAGGGTACGATGATTTGGAGCCATTTGATCCAAAGTGGCTAGTTGAAAGGATACTCCCATAACATTTATAAACAATCCGACTTTAGGTTTTCTGATGGCCGGGGTGGGGTAGCTTGGTTATCCTATGGGACTGTGGATCCCATGACTCGGGTTCAAATCTCGGCCCCGGCCCCTATTTTTCTAAGTTCTGAGTCATAAATTTTATATGTTAGTTTTTATCTTATTAATTTGCATAATAATAAAAAGCTGAAACTAATGGCAAACTCTTCAAAAATTAGCTTTGGGACCAGAGTCACAATGAATACAATGCATAATCTATCTAAGTTTTACTCTAAAACTAAATCCCCTAAATTAAGAGTTGTCACACATTATACAATACTCGGAATATTCTTTGTTTCTATCCTTTGGAAACATAAATCTGATAAAATTGGGAATAAATCTTCTGAAATCAAATTCATCTTTTTTGAGTTACTAAGCTGGATCCATAAGTGATTCATTTCTGGCAAAAATTAAGCTATTTTTTGTTCAGATAAACTGGTTTCAAATAAATTTTATCCGAAAAATATTTAAATTTATAATTATTAATTAATACAAAAGATATTTAGTGATAAAATGACTTCAGATATTCCAATTAAACTAGACAGTCTAGATAAAGATATCTTAACTGAACTCCAAAAGGATGCAACTATTTCCTATAAGGATCTATCAAAGAAGATAGGGGCCGCCGAATCTACAGTGTATGATAGGACAAGAAGACTTAGGCAACTTGGAATTATTAAAGGAATAGTGCCATTGCTGGATGCAAAAAAATGTGGTAAGCTTACTACTGCGTGGATAAGAGTTTCCATCCATAGCATACAGGACATTGGGAGGATATCCAAAGAACTTGCAATGATTGATGAGTTGCTCGAAGTTCACGAGATATCTGGGGAATGGGACATACTTGTGAAAACAAAAGTAACTGATAATGAAGAATTAAGGGATCTTGAGGTAGAAAAAATTGGACCTATCAAAGGAATAAAAGGTCTCTACTCCTTGATAGCCGTAAGAACTGAAAAAGAGGACATAAGAATAAAGCTTGAATCCCTTGAAGAGCAAATGGCAATGAATTCCGTTGACTGATATTATTTATTTTTAATAACTAAAAAATAAATAGATTAATCTACTTTGTTAAATGCTTTTTTCATTGCTCCACAAACTGGACATTTTTCCGGGGCTTCATCTGCAACTGTATATCCACAGACGCTGCAAACATAGTAATCTTTCACTGGAAAGTTATCTAGGTTATCAAGAGCTTTCTTATAAAGTCCCGCATGGATCTGCTCTACTTCATTTGCAAAAACAAAAGATTTTTCGGCCACTTTTTCTCCCTCTGCTCTGGCTTCTTCGATCATCTTAGGATACATGCTGACAAACTCATGGGTCTCTCCAGAAATAGCTTCCTTTAGATTATCCTTTGTCGTATTAATGCCGCCTAGAGCCCGAAGGTGGGCATGAGCATGTACAGTTTCTGCAGCAGCTGCAGCTCTAAATAATTTTGCAACACCAGGGTATCCTTCTTGCTCAGCCTTAATTGCAAAAGCAAGATATTTTCTATTTGCCTGGGATTCTCCGGCAAACGCTTCCATTAAATTTTTCTTAGTTTTTTCTTGCATAAAATCAACCTATTTATTATTATGGCAAATATTTTTCATAATCCAAGTTGTGCATGTTTATTATATATCTGCTCTGCTAGATTTTCCAGAGCTTTGAAGTCACTTTCTTTTGGATAGCCTTTAATATACACTGGCTCAATTAATTCGACCTTAAGATTTGGAATTAATCCTTTTAGGACTTCTACTGCGTTACCGCCCCAACCATAAGATCCAATTATTGAAACAAATCTTGCCTTTGGTCTTACTGCATTAACAAGGTATGTTGCATAATAAGCTAGAGGATGTGGGCCAACTAACATTGTAGAGGCACCAACAACGATAGTTGCTGTATCTACAAGGGCCATCAAAAGTTCACCAGCATCAGCAATTTCAAGATTGAATAATTTTACTTCTATCCCTTTATTGCTTAGAGATTCTGATAGGTAGTCTACCATAGCCTTTGTGCTACCGTGCATAGAAACATAAGGGATGACAACTTGATTTTTGACAGAGTCCCCAGACCAATCCTTGTATGCTTCAATTATAAAAGAGGGTTTATCATATAAGGGCCCGTGACTCGGAGCAACTATATCAACATTCAGTTTTTCTATTCTTTCTAGATGTTTTTTTATCATAGTCCTGAAGGGCATCATTATTTCAGCATAATACCTTTTTGCCGAAAGGTATACTTCTTTTTCATCTGAAACAAATAGCTCACTTGTAGCGTAATGGGACCCTAGGAAATCACAGGAAAAAAGTATCTTGTCTTCCTTTAGATAAGAAAACATAGTATCTGGCCAGTGCACCCAAGGAGCAATCATAAACTGTATAGTTTTATTACCTAGGGAAATTTCTTCATTATCATTTACAACAATGAACTTTTCCTTAGGAATCGGTAGAAAAGATTCTAATAATTCTTTACACTTAGAATTTGTAATTATCTTTGCATCTGGATACATTTCTAGAATTTTTGGTAGAGAGCCAGAATGGTCCTGTTCTGCGTGATTTGATACTATATAATCTATCTTATCTATACCTGTCATCTCGATTGCAGCCAAAAGATTATTCTCTTTGCCAAAGTCTGATGTATCTATTAACATCGTCTTTTCACTACCCTTTATCAGATAGGAATTATACGTAGTTCCATGTGGGGTGGGGATTAGCGAATCAAAGAGCCTTCTATCCCAATCAATAAACCCTACCCAGTATATGTCATCCTTTATTGCCCTTGGAACCATTTAATTAATCCTCCTGTTTTTCAAACTGATTCTTACTTGCGCCACAAACTGGGCATGTCCAATCATCTGGGAGTTTTTCAAAGGGTGTGCCTGGAGGTATATCTCCATCTGGGTCGCCTTCTGCGGGATTGTAGACATAGCCACAAACTGAGCAAACATATTTGTTCATTTTTCTTCCTCCTTTAATTTTTTGAAAAGTAAATTATATAAAATTATTTAATTTGATCTCATGGTCCGACATGCATCATTGGCCACGAATCCTCATAGCTTTCAAATCTCAATGAGTTTTCTTTTTCAATTTCTAAAAGTCTGTAATGGCCCATTTCCATGTCGGCTATATATTTCAGCATACTGAAGATGTCTATTTCATCTTTGAATCTATTAGATAACCCAATATAAAAGTCATGGGCAGTCATTTCTGCTTCCATAGACTGTTGAAGTACATCGCTAATCTGGATTTTTTCATCATTAATTTTTATTTCTGGCAATGGCACTGGTGTTTTATCGGGTATTTTCATAACTTTATTTGGATATTTCTTCTTATAGAGGCTCTCAAAAAACATCTTGTGTCTATCTTCTTCCTTTGCCAAAAAATCCATTTTATCCCTTAAGACTGCATTCTTTACAGAATCTTTTATTTTAAGATATGCTGACCTGCTATCAATTTCACTCTTTAGTGAGGTCAATATCAAATCCTCTGTTGAGTATATTTCCAAATTATTAAAGCTTGACATTTTATCATTTTGAGTATTTATTAGTTATCT
>LNGC01000064.1 GCA_001587715.1 Candidatus Methanofastidiosum methylothiophilum
GTTGTGCTTTTCAAGCTTAGCTATATTATGGGCAACATCATATAATATTTCTAATCCTAGATCCTCTGGGTCCTCATCAAAAACTTTACCTATAGACTCCCTTATCCAGTGCGTTATCATCTGCCTGTTTGCCCATGCAAAGTTAGCCCCAGAACTCATCGCCTTGAAATAATCTTCTCCTTCTTTAGAATGGACAGGTGCACATACAAGCTCTCTATCTGGGATTTTTATATTATATTTTTTATGCGCGCCGTCCATTGTTTGGATATAGTCAGAACATATCTGGTGGCCGCACCCTCTAGAACCTGTGTGCATCATGAAACATATCTGCCCTTCTTTGAGCCCAAATCCATCTGCAGTTTTTTCGTCATAAATCTCATCGATGACCTGCATTTCAAGGAAGTGATTACCACTGCCAAGACTCCCTAGCTGCGGCATCCCTCTCTTCTTTGCATTGCTACTGACTTTATTTGGGTCTCCATCCATGCTTCCTTCGCTCTCAATGTGCTTCAGGTCTTTTTTCCAGCCATAGTCCTCGTCAACTGCCCATTTTGCCCCGACCATCAGGACTTCATCTAAGTTTTTAGAGGATAGTTTTACCTTGCCCTGTGATCCAAGACCTGATGGGACATTTTTGAATATTGAATCAATTATTTCCTTTCTTTTTTCAAAAACATCATCATGCGTTAAGTTTGATTTTAAGAGTCGGACTCCGCAGTTAATGTCGTAGCCAACTCCCCCCGGGGATATAATCCCATTTTCATAATCCATTGCTGCGACTCCGCCTATGGGAAATCCATAACCCTGGTGACCATCGGGCATAACAAAAGAATAGCCTTCAATCCCATTAAGACAGGATACATTCTCTGCCTGTTTTATTGTGAGGTCTTCCTTCATTTTTACTATAAGCTTATCATCAGCATAAATTCTTGCCGGCACTTTCATCTCGCCTTTTTTCTCAATCTCATACACAAATTCGGATACTTTCTTTATGTCTCCCATTCTCTCACCTTATTATGTTAAAGTTCAATCTATATAAATATTTTCAAGCCCAATTCCCTCTACTTCCAATCTGTCATCTTTCCAAATAAATTTAACATTGTAAAATTTCTCCAAAATCGAAATATTTGTCTCAAGATGCGAGGTCTTTTTAGTAAATATCGAGGAGGTCCCTTCCGCCAGTGCCATATATGGAACCATCTGGTCAGACATGTGGCAATCGTATCCTTGCAAATATTTCTCCATGAACTGTTTTGCCCCTTCTTCACCTACCTCTTCTGCCCTTTTCCCTCTTTCACCCAATGCTCCGTCTCCAATGATTGAGTCCTTATCTTTAGAAAAAAGAAATATGCCGGATCCAATCCTCTGGCTTGAATCCTTTTCAACTTGAAGCTTTATAGATGGTGTAATACCTTCTCTGGAAATTATCCCTCTCGCTGATTTTTTCTGTCGTTCAGTCACATTTTCAGGGAGGTTTGTAGAATAAGAAATACCTTGAACTTTAGAGGATTTTTCAAATTTATCTATTTGGATTGATTTAAGTTTTTTAATAGGATTGACCTCTATCTCGACATACCCCCCACCTTCTGGGTAGTATCCTCTGACTATCTTGTTAATTTTAATAGTATATCCCATCCTCTCCAGAGTTGGTACTGTAACTTCTCTAAGGTAATCAACCTGTGGGCTCCATGGAACATCCGTCCCTCCATAGACACCGACTGTTGTTTTATTTTCTAAAAAGGGCAAAAGTACCATTAGGGACTGCAATAGCAAAGTGATGCTCCCGGCAGTTCCAATATTAATTGTGATCTTTCTTTTGAACTCATTTTTTGGAATAAACTTAATTTCAGTTGAACTTATATATTTCCCTTCTGTTATAGAGCCAGTAAGTTCTTCTATTGCGGATATTGTTTTCAAGTGCTGTGGGGCTAATCCTTCCCTCGGCCTGTTTCTCCGAATATTATAGATATTAACAGGGATTTTCGTTAAAACAGAGAGGGCTAGTGATGTCCTAAGTATTTGACCTCCGCCCTCACCAAAACTTCCATCTATTTCAAGCATATAATACCATTAACCTTTCTTATATAAAAATATTAGATATATTGACTAAAGTAAGGAAGGGATTCATAAAGGAAGTAAACACCAAGTGAAAGTAGGAAAATCCCACAAGTTAATAAGATAACCTCGTACACCCTGGCACTAATGAATTTCTTACCTTTAGAAACTGAAAAGGAAAGGAAAGAATACCAAGAAACGTCTGCAAACCAGTGTCCAAGAAATAGTAAAAAAACGCCTATAAAACCTATTGCAAGTCCCCTCATTACGAGGCCGTTCCCTACTGTAAACCACCATATTAACATGGCAGGATTTAAAATTGTAAATATGAATCCTGTTTTAATTGGAATGAGGTACTCCTTTCTAATTTTTATCCCATCTATCTCTATTCCTTTTATACTCTCTTCAGACATCCGTTCAAATTTTTTCCTGTCTTTTATAATCTGGATTCCAAGATACGCTAGACTTGCTCCCCCTATTAGGCCTACCATGGCCCTTACAATCGGGATATTGATCACATAAGAGATACCAAGGGATAGGGCTATTATTATCGGTATTTCTACAAATAGATGACCAACGCATATCATAGGCCCAGATAGTGGCCCATATTTCAAAGTGTCCTTTATTGTAGCCATAAATAGTGGGCCAGGTGCAATTGCCCCTGATAAGCCAACTCCAAAGCCGATAGAAAGAAGTAACAGCTCTTCCATTATCTAGGTGATTGAAAAAATTCGTTAAATATCTTTTGATTAAATATAATTTGAAAGTAATTATACTTATAAAGATTAAAAAGAATAAGTACTTGGGATAAAATGAAGTATGAAATTTTTTATGGAAAGGGTATGGGGAAGGTAAAAAAAGAATACCCCGATATATATGAATCTATAAAGACCCTTAACGAAGTTGTTTACACTGGGAAAGCTTTAGACTATAAAACACAGAAACTTATTGCAATTGGGATTGCAGCTAGCAGCTGCGATGAAACTGCTACAGAGAAACAGATGCGCTCAGCTATAAAGGAGCTAAAGGTAACACCAGATGAAATAGTTGATGTTCTAAGAGTAGTGCTATTGACATCAGGCCAGCCAGCCTTCACGAAAGGCATGAGGATCCTTGATGAACTGACAAAAAAATAGGTATTAGAAGTGATTCCAGAAACTAAACTAAGAAAAATCTCAGAATTTGTAATGACAGTAGGCTTATTTTTGACTGTCTTTGCATTTATGGGGTTTAATATAATTGCATATCTTGGGATAGATTATATACCAAGCCATCTTTTAGGATTATTTTTGTTGTTCTTTGGGCTTTTTATACATCCTGATATACTATTTAATCTTAAAAAACCTAAAGTTATCATCTTTTTGATTGCTCTAGTGGTAATCTATGTACTTTTGGCACTTAAGTTCCTTGATTATATGTCACGAATAGTATAAAACTCCCAATATCAATCTAAATTTTAAATTTAGATTTGTTTTATTGATTATCATAAATAATAATTGAAAATATAAATATATTTTAATAATTTTATAATATATAGAATTTATCTTTAGAAAGACTTATAAATTAGGTTTGGGGTAGCTAATAACATGAAGGTGGTTTCAATGAAAAAGATTGGAATTGCTCTGTTATCGATTGCAGTTTTATCTTTGATAGTTGCTGTTCCTGTATTCAGTGACAACTACGCCTATAATTTTGAAAAGGGCGTAGATGGCTGGGAATCAACAGGTATGTGGCATATTGTAAATGAAACGTCTCAATACAGAAATGCCAACAGCGGAGTTTCAAGTTTCTGGTATGGAAGTGACCTTACAGGCACCTATGATTCAGGAACTGCTAACAGTGGGAGAATTGTTTCCCCCCAAATAAATCTCAAAGATTCAACTAAAGTAACTTTAACATTTTGGTACTGGTATCAGACTGAAAATATGAGCAAACTTTATGACCAGAGATTTGTCCAGATACGGGAAGTTGGAAATGGAGACTGGGTAGACCTAGAACAGTTACACAGCGACCCAATGGAACAGTGGCTCCAGAAAACTTACGACCTCTCAAGTTACAAAGGAAAAGTTATCGAAGTAAGCTTTTATTTTGACATGAGCGATGAATTGGCAAACGACTACCGTGGCTGGTACATAGATGATGTTGAAGTTCAAGTAGAGAAAAACTAGTTTTAGCAAACTATTTTTATTTATTTTCTTATTTATCTCTTAAATCCCTTAGATTTAAATAGATTCTTTTCTTAATTAGTAAGGTGATTAGATGGATTTTGTAAAACTGGGAGAGGATATCGACAAAGATAACTATTTGATTGCAGATTTTTATATTGAAACAGATGATATCCTAAAAAATGCGGGGGAGCTTGCAAAGGAATCTTCCAACGGCACTTGGACCCCGCTTAAAACTGCTAAAGGCTATGCCTCTAGCCTATCGGCTTTTGTTTTTTATGCAAAAGAACTATTTGAAATTGAAGGGAACAAAGCTGCGCACATCAAAGTTGCATACCCAATAGAGCTGTTTGAAGATAATTCAGTTCCACAAATTCTTTCCGATATTTCCGGGAACATTCTTGGTATGAAGATAATCCCAAAGGCAAGACTATTTGACATTGAGATACCATATAGATACATCAAAACTTTCAAAGGCCCGGAGTTTGGGATTGATGGTGTCAGAAAATACATGAAGACCGATAAAACTAGAAGACCCCACATAGGGACGATAGTCAAGCCAAAAGTTGGATTAAATCCAGAAGATACAGCCGCCATTTCATACGAGTCATGGTATGGGGGATGCGATTTTGTAAAGGACGATGAAAATCTAACAAATCAGAGCTTCTGCCCTTTTGAAGATAGAGTAGTAAAAGTCCTAGATGCCCTTGACAGGGCAGAAAGTGAAACTGGGGAGAAGAAACTATACGCCCCAAATATTACTGGAGTAAATATGACAGAGAGGGCACAGTTTGTAAAAGACCACGGCGGGGCTTGCATAATGGTTGATATCTTAGTTGCTGGATTTTCCAAAGTTCAGGAAATAAGAGATCAAGGTTTTAATATGATTATTCACGGCCACAGGGCGATGCATGCGGCAATGACAAGATATGAGAGGCATGGGATTTCAATGCCGGTACTGTCACTTCTCTCAAGACTTTCTGGAATTGACCAGCTGCACATAGGATCTGTAGTGGGGAAGATGGAAGGGGAGTTAACTGAAGTACTAAAGAATAGGGAGAAGATTGTATCTGACCTTTTTGGCATGAATCCATGTTTTCCAGTGAACTCGGGAGGACTTCACCCGGGCCATATACCGGAGATAGTTCAATTCATGGGGGATGACACAATAATACAAGCTGGTGGCGGAATCCACGGGCATCCAGATGGAACAATAAATGGCGCAACTGCAATGAGGCAAGCGGTCGATGCGGTAATGGAAGGGATATCGCTACAAGAGTATTCTAAGACCCACGTTGAGCTTAGAAGAGCTTTGGAAAAATGGCAATAATTATTTTATTTCTACTTTAAAATGCTTAATCTTTTTGGGTATTTCGATAACTAAGATCCCTTTCTTAAAAGTTGCGTGGACTTTTTCCGGATAGGTAGAGAATGGCAGGTTGATATCTCTCTTAAAGCAGAAACCTTTTGTAGTTGGTGCGAACACTCTGATAAATTTTTCTTCTGATGTTACTTCAATTTTTTCCTTTTCAACGCAGGGCATATCCAAAGTTGCAATTAAAGATTCCTTTGTCTCGTTGAACTCTGTTAGAGGCTCGACATTGTTGCAGCTACAGTAGTTAATATGCCAATAATTTTCTTTAAACGAATGATTTGCATCTCTTGTGATAATATAGTACCTTCTTATCATGGTATCTACCTATACATAGTCGGTACATCAACTTTGGTTTCCCTCTGGATAGATGCATTTGTCTGCTCCATCAAAGCCCTGTAATTGACCTTTAGATCTTCAGCCTGCTCAATCAACTGTTTAACATCTACGTCCAAACCTGTCATTTTATTTAGAATTTTTAGAATCGAAGCAGCTGCTCCCGGATCAGGGTAACTTGAATAACACTGGGCCAGTAAAACGGATGAATTTAGATTTAGTTCAATAGAGTTCTTAAGTATCAATGCATAAAATCCAGACACAAATCCCTCTTCCAGTATCTTGACTCCTGAATCCTCCATTTTTTTCAATATCTCTTCATTATTTGATGTCCCGAAAACTTCCGGTTCATCGATATCAATTCTTTCCTGGAGTGGTGTTCCGCTTATAGAGATGATAAGTTTCACGCCTTTTTCTTTGTACCATTCCGTGAGTCTTTTTGAGAGTATATAGCCTGGTTTTGGATCAATTGGGATTTCTGACAGTATTGCAATTATATTCCCTTTTTGGAATATCCTTACAGGATTTAACACCTTTCTCTCGTGGACTACCATTACCGGGGGAAAAAGATCAGACTTGATGTACCCCACTACATCAAAATTCTGTTCTTGTACCATGTGACTTACGGCAATTGAACCAACGAGTCCCATATCGGGAACGCCTTCTAGAACTATTGGATTATCAACATCAATCTTTTTAGTTTCTATAATAATTATATCATCGGAAGGATCCATTTTCTCACCTATTCGAATAGGTTAAATTTATTTAAATAATTTACTAGAATAAAAGAAAAAAATTTAATTTGGTTTTTCTACAACTATCTTGCATTTTACAACTAACGCTGCTATTGCGCCAAGTGCGGCAAGCCACGGTGCAATCAATGCTCCAACAACGCCTGCTGCAAGAGGAATATCCAGAAGCGTTTTATCGTTTTCATCTTTGATGATGATTCTTGTTGCAATACCTTCGTCAATTATCTTCTTTATTTCCTCTACCAAGTGGTCTGAATCAACGTAAAATTCATCCCTCTTTGCCGTTGAAGCGCCGCATTCAGGGCAATACTTTGCAGTGTCTTCTATTTCCTTATTACAATTTTTACAGATCATGTTCTCCCCCTTGTAATTAGATGGGCTGAACTATAAAATCTTTACTATTTTGATTCATAAAAAATTTAAAGTAATTTCCATAATGTCCTTCATGGAAGTAAATATCTCAAATGATTTATCTAAATATTTTCCTGATCTAAAAATTGCAACAATGGAAGTCAGAAATCTAGAAAATAAGAAGCTTGATGAATCACTAGAAAAAGAAAAGAGAGCGATAGAGTCAGATATAAGAAACAATACTAAAGACTACCTAGAATCTGAGACTATAAAAAAATACAATCAATTTTTTAAGAAGTTTGGGAAGAAGTACCCGATTGAATATCAGATCAAATCTATAGCTAGTGGAAAAAGTTTTCCATCTCAGTACACTGTTGTTGAGGCGATGTTTATGGCTGAGCTAAAGAATATGTACCTTACAGCTGGTCATGACCTTGATCTAATCAAGGGAAACTTGAATACAAATATAACGAAAGGCAGTGAAGAGTATATGAATATCAGCGGAAATGAGATGAAGCTAAAGCCAGAGGATATTACAACAGAAGATGAATTTGGAATAATATCAAGTGTATTGTTTGGGCCAGATAGGAGGACAATGATCACAGAGAAAACTAGAAACTACCTTTTCTTTGCATACTATCCACATGGGGAAGATAAGACGAAAATAAAAAATCATTTTGAAGACATTGGGACCTACATCAAGATATTCGATAAAAAGTTTGAAAGGTCTGATATCAGAGTATACGGCTTAAAAGATTAGAGATATTTTACCTTACTTGATTTATTATTTTGTTTGCCAAGTTGATTACTTATTGCAACTATTTCTTCTTGGAGGTTCTTTGCCTTCTGCATAAGAATCGTCCTCTCCTTCTGTATCCGGTACATGTCCTCAGGTTTCACGTTCCTTTTAACGACCCTCGTGAAATCAGCCTGGTTTCTTTCAAGCTTTGACATCACCTCGCCTAGCTGCCCCTTCTTTGCGGTAAGCTCGTCTTCTAGTTCTTTGGTGGCCAAAGTTTCTTCAGGCGACTCTATTTGTGAGGGGATTTCATATTTCTTTTCTCCTGCGTTATCATGTTGGTATTTTTCTATAATTTTTACTAGAAGGCTCTCGGGTATTATAATCTTCTCGTTGCAATGAGGACACTTAATTTCAACGTCTTTCATCTAAACACTCTCTTGGCTCCTAAGGCATAGATTGAGTTTGCCATATATAAGAATTAAGATTAATAAAAAGAAAAGGTAGAAACTTATTGTTTTTCTATCTCATCTAGTATTCTCATCCCTTTATTAAATGCTGGCATGCCTGAAGTTAATAGGACGACTCTTAAGACATCAACTATCTCATCTTTTGTTATATTAAATTCATTCATACCTGACATCATCTGTCTTTTTGTTGCACTTTCATCTGCCCTAGCCGCTGTTATTCCAAGTGCAACTAATTTCTGGGTTCTATAGTCTAAGACTCTTCCAGTGAAAACTGCTTCGTCAAGCTTTACTATAGCTTCATATATCTCTGGATATTCATTTTTTATCTTGTTTACACCTTTTCCGTAAAATACGCCATCTTTCATTTTAACACCGATAATGAGAAGGAAACAGAAAGATATAAAATGAACGATTTGTTATAGATATTTAAACAAAAGTCACAGCCTGCATAGAAATACTGTTTTAGGTGTGCCATTCTCCTTGATGAAGATAAAAATCTATTAATGGAGATGGAAAGTCAGAAATGAGGGAAAAGTTCTTTGATATTTCAAAAATAGATAGAAGTGTGATTGAAGATTTCGAGAAGATTCTAGAGATTGTTGAAACTATTAATTCAAATCCAAAGATGAAAGAAAAATTGAATCATTTATATCTAAAAAATAGTACATACTAAAAAATAGTACATACTAAATAGATAATATAACCCAAAAACCTTATAAATAAAAGGTTAGTAGTTTATATGTGGTTGCAGAAATAAGGCCTAAAAACACAATAAGAACCTCGGGATTTAAGATAATTCTAACTTTGATAACTAGAGGGGTAATTACACTAATATTTGCCGTATTCAATAATTTGATTAATCAAATAAAAAATATTGAAATAATTTTGCAATATCAAATTTTAAAAATCGTTTACCAAAAGATTTATAATTAAGAAACATATCCGTAAGGATGTTAATAAAATGCCAGGTGATTGTATGTAAAAAAGTAAAATATATGGGCACGAAGCCCAAGAAGAAATGAAAGATAAATGCAATCTTCTTTTCTTCTTGAAACTTAAAAAGGTTTCGATATCACAAAGAATAGCTAAAGCTAGTTTTCAACGAAATACGGTGGACTAGTTTCGGTCTCTTTTTGATAATACCCCAAGACATCCAGTATCAACACTGTATGGAGACGCCATGTAAAATAAAAAATAAATCTAAATAATGACATCAAAGAAAATCATTCCCATTATTGTC